>JABCOZ020000037.1 GCA_013333405.2 Candidatus Saccharimonadota bacterium
GGATGAGGATTTAAAAATTATGAAAGATTTAAATATCTTATTTGTGCAAAATGGGAGCTACAAAAATTTATCCCAAACGCATGATAATCTTTTGAATAGTTTTGGCGGAAAATCAGAATTTTTTACCAAAGCCGATAGAACCTCAAAGACTAAAAATACGTTAAGGTCAGCAATTGAGGGTAAAAAATTTGATTATATAGTTCTGTATTTAAATGGAATAAGCCATACGATAACAGATGGAATAAATGAATATCAAGAACCTAAAATTATTCTTGTTCGAAAAGGTCTTGAAAATCATATTTTAATTAAAAGTCAAATCCTCGAAAGATATCGCCAGCATAAAATGCAGCAACCTAACTTTTAGCTTAAAACCTCAAATTTGAGGTTTTTTATTTTTTAAAAAACGCCAGCTTTCGCTGACGCTAAAATAAAATACTTACATTTACATTGTCGAGCCGTTCATATGTTTCACGCGAGCGGCTATTTCATTATGGCGACCTTTAACCATTGGACGGGCCTGCGGGTTGCCTAGGTAGCCACAAGTTCTTTTTACAACATCACAAGTTCTTGGGTCGCTATTACCGCAATTTGGACATTTGAATCCTCTTTCAGTTGGTTCAAAATCCCCTTCAAAACCACATTTGTAGCATCTATCAATCGGTGTATTTGTTCCCAAATAACCAACCCGGTCATAAGCATAATCCCAGACGGTTTCAAGAGCTTTCGGATTTTGTTGCAAGACTGGATATTCGCAATAGTGAATGAAACCACCGGTTGCACCCGCTTTAACATAATCTTTTTCAAAATCCAGTTTTTCGAAAGGAGTTGGATTTTTTCGAACATCGTAGTGAAAAGAGTTAGTGTAATAGCCTTTATCGGTAATATCTTTAATTTCACCAAACTTTTCTTTATCAAGACGACAGAAGCGGTCAGTTAAACTTTCACTCGGTGTGGAATAAACACTAAAATGATAGCCAAATTCCTCAGACCAGTCTTCACAAAGTTCTTTCATTTTTCGAATTATTGAAAGCGTAAAGTCCTTCGCTTCCGGATTTTCTTCCCATTCAGAGCCATAAAAAACTTTTCCAACTTCATAAAGCCCAATATAGCCAAATGAAACTGTTGCACGACGATTTTTAAAAACTTCGTCAACTGAATCTTCAGGATTTAACCTTTTACCAAAAGCACCATATTGATACAAGATCGGCGCATTAGCAGGAATAGCTTCTTTAGTCCGTTCAACGCGATATATTAGAGCATCTTTTACGATTTGAATGCGTTCATCAAAAATCCGCCAGAATTTTTCGAAATTACAGTCGGATTCAATTGCAATTCGCGGCAAATTCAGCGTTACAACCCCGAGATTCATTCGGCCAGAATTGACTTCTACGCCATTTTCATCCTTCCATCCTTGGAGGAAAGAACGGCAGCCCATTGGAACCTTAAATGAACCCGTTAGTTCCACAATTTTATCATAAGATAAAATATCTGGATACATTCGCTTAGTTGCGCACTCTAGAGCTAATTGCTTAATATCATAATTCGGATCTTCACGATAAAGATTTACGCCACGTTTAAGTGTAAATACCAGCTTTGGAAAAATCGCCGTGCGTTGCGACGCGCCTAAACCTTTAATACGAATGGTTAAGATGGCTTTTTGAATTTCACGTTCAAGCTCAGTTTTACCAAGCCCAAAACCGAAAGTCACAAACGGCGTTTGACCGTTTGAGGTAAAAAGCGTGTTGACTTCATACTCAAGAGATTGTATAGCATCGTAGATATCTTTACATGTTCTTTCCCAAGCATACTCTTCCCATTTGTTACTGTCTTCAATCCACTCTTCAGCATCTTTAAGATGTTTTTCGAAATTCATTTTTGCATAATGCGCAAGAAGCTCGTCAATACGGTCAGCTGAACAGCCACCATATTGGTTTGATGCTACATTCGCAATAATTTGTGTAATTTGAGCGGCCGCCGTCTGAATAGATTTTGGTGGCTCAATGTCAGCATTACCCATTCGAAAACCATTTTCCAGCATACCTTTGAAATCAATCAAACAGCAGTTGGTCATCGGCGTATAGGGGCTGTAGTCCAAGTCATGATAGTGGATATCCCCCTTTTGGTGAGCATTAGCTACGTGTTTAGGAAGCATTTGCAGTCCGATTGATTTCCCAACAATCCCTGCTGTTAAATCACGCTGGGTATTAAAGACATCACTGTCTTTATTGGCGTTTTCATTGACAACTGCCTGGTCTTTGTTGCGAAGTTTATGGATACTGAAGTTGATATCTGTCGCTTTTGAGCGCTCAAAATCCCTTTGAGTTCGATAAGTGATATACTCCTCAGCTATCGCATATTCTTTAGCTTCAAGGAGTTCATGTTCTACAATGTTTTGGATTTCATAAATTTGGATATCATAGAAGAATCGCTTACGAATTTCCCTAATGATATTATTAACAATCGACTCAATCTTTCTTTCCAGGATTGGACCATTTTTCCCAACAGCACTAGCAGCTTTTAAAATCGCTACTTTAATTTTTTCTTGACTAAAAGGTACTATACGGCCATCACGTTTAATCACCTTAATACCCTCTAAGGAAATCTTTTTTTCTTTGAGCTCTAAAGATTTTAGCTGTTCCCCACTAAATAATTCAAGTTGTTTTCCCATTTTTATTCACCCCGTTTTTTCTATAAAATTGAATTGTAAGTATTTTTAAAGTTCTTCTGCTCGACTATTTAATTATAGTGCTTTTGTTTATAAAAATCAATAAAAAACGCTATATTTAGCGTGTAATATTTACAACAAAAAACCGCTTCTTTCGAAACGGTTTATTTCTCTGCTGTGCGTTTCTGTTCTCTGCAGGCTAAACTCGCTATAAAGAGATACAGAAAAGTGAAAAGTACTTCCCAAAATAAATTATATTCCACTAATTGTGAGATAACCATTGGGTAATCTATAAGTGTTTGAGTTGCAATCATAGCTGACAAAAAAATGAGACAATCTTGTTTGAATTTTGCCTCTCCTTCTACTTTAGCTAGAATTATTATACTCAAAATAATTTCGAAAGCAAATTTTGAAGCTATAAAAATAAAATTATCTTCATAGGAAGAAATCTCAAGAAAAGAGAATAAAATAATTTCTTGATGTGTTAGCTGACTAACTATCATTAAAATTGAGCTTAAAACAATAACCGAAGAAAGAAAAATCATCATTTTTCGATTTATTCTTTCTTTACCGACTGTTCTTATAAGCATGATCAGTGTTGCAATTAAAATTACAATTATTTTCATAATGTACGCACCTCCAATATTGTGATTTATACATTATATAACTTTATTTCAAAAAAGTCAAATCAAAAAACCAATTGGTAAAAAGAAACTTATCATCCCGCAAATTAGAGAAATTGCATAAAAGACTCGCCGATTTTCTTGACGGTTTTCGAAAAAATAAATTAGTAAAAAAGAACCGAAAACCCCAATTGGAATACTTATATTTGTTTTGGTTTTTAGCCAGATTAAAGCAATTAAAGCGCATAAAATAAGTTTTACCAAGAAAACCGAATCGCTTTCGGGATTTTTTTCGAAACCACGACGGCTTAATTTTGTGCGATTTCGCGCATAAGTTCTCTGTTTGCTATTTTTGCTCATATTGCTTATGATTATATCATATTTTTGACAAAAAATAAAACCGCCCGAAGGCGATTTTGAAAATTACATTTTGATTTCTGCATCAACTCCAGCTGGAAGGCTAAGATTCTGCAAAGAATCAATTGTTTTTGGTGTAGCGTTACTAATATCGATCAAACGTTTGTGTACGCGCATTTCATAAGCTTCACCACCCATTTTGTAAACATGTGGGCTTTTTACTACTGTAAAAGTGCTTCGTCGTGTTGGTAGAGGTACTGGTCCTGCAACTGTTGCACCAGTTCGAATTGCTGTGTCAACAATTTGCTTTGCACTTTGGTCGATAACTTTGTGGTCGTATGCCTTTAGGCGAATACGAATTGTTAGGCCTTGTTCTGCCATTTTTTACTCCTTATATTGGGCTTGTAACTTCTTTCGTAACTTTAAGATAACTACGAACGAATTCTCAAGCAATTTATATTACCCTAATATTTTAACATAAATTTATCTAAATTACAACATAAAAAATACCCCACTTAAACAAGAGCTTTAATTAAAGAAGATTTTTTAACAATTCCCTACATTTTTTGTATAGCAAAAGATACAAACGATAGGTTTATTACAAATTATAGCTACTAAAATAAAAAGCACCAAATGGTGCAATTTATTAACCTTTTCGTGGTTTAACTTCATTTCGACCAAGAGACTTCTTAGTTTCTGTGAAGATTTCATGTTTTCGAGTTTTTGGATTATATTTTCGCAAAGATAATTTTTCAGGTGTATTCTGAGTATTTTTGCGAGTGTAGTAAATTCGGTCGCCAGTAATTTCACTTACAAGACCAATAATCTTTCGTTTCGTATTCTTTTTAGCCATAATCTCTCTTAAATTTATTATTTACGTTCTGTTCTATTCTATCATAAGATTTCACAAAAAGCAAGACTTTTAATCTCTTGTTGACTTATTTTATTTTTTATGGTATAATTTTAATCATGGACAATTTTTTAAAATTTATACAAAAAACTTTAAACAATTCGAATGAACGCATTGTACTACAAAGATTTTATTTATTTATAGCATTATTAGGATTCGTTATCGCAAGTTTTTTAAATATTTTCGAAAATTCAATTAGTAGGATAGTCTTAATGATAGTCACCATTGCGATTTCTATATTTTTTCTTAATGCAATAATATGGACTATTGGTGAAGCTTTGAAAATTAATTTTCTTAGAAATAATAAGAAATAGCTATACTAAACTTTTACATCTAAAATAGAACCGTTTCTTTAATCCAGAGTTGTTCACAGTCTTCATTCTCTAAACCAAGTTGGTTTGAAATTCGAATCATCTCGTCAAGACGTTCAACTTCATCTTTGATATCAAATTTATCTAAAACTTTAAAAAATATTTATCTCCAATTCGATATTTCATTATTGTTACAGTTTTCATAATTCTCCATAAAATTATTTTTGTATATGTAATATTATATATAAAAATTTCACCTTTATCAATAGAGACTACGAAA
>JABCOZ020000038.1 GCA_013333405.2 Candidatus Saccharimonadota bacterium
AATTTTTGGGATTCCAAATTCGCTAGATATTTTAAAAAATATACAAAGCTTAATTTTAGCACTTTTTAGCTTCTCAAACCCAATAAGTAGCGGAATGATTTCACCAATAATTAATCCAGCAACAGCAATTTTAATTGCGATTGGGCTATATTTTACATTTATCGAAAAGTACTCCGCAAAAGGTTATCTAATCAATATCTGGACGGCAATTTTACTATTGGTTTGTGTCATCAATCCAGCAACAATAACAATTCTTTTCATGCCAATTTTGATTTTAACAATTACAGGGTTGCAGGGCTTAATTAACACCTGGTATGCACTTTTTCCAAAAAACCCTTATGCTCGGATCTTCGGCTTAATTCCAGTTTCAATTTTTGTTTTTAACCTATTAATTACCAATCTTTCAGTTTTTGCTTTAAGTTATCAATACTCACCTCAGCCGATTGCAGCCTTTAATCAAGATTTGAATATTCTACTCAAAAAAACAGGTTCGAACAGAGTTTTAATGGTATCGAAAAATGAAGAAGATTTTTATAAAACACTCGAACATCAAAACAAGGCTAAACTAAAAAATAAGTTCGAAGATTCAGAGATTATTCTTTCGAAAGAAGCTTATCAAAACACAAAAATTCCGACAAATTACAAAGTGAAACGTATTTTAGTCTCAAATCGCAAAGATAATGCTGACAGATTTTATATTTTACAGCGAGGTTGATTTTAGAGCCATTTTTTGATAAAATCATAAGAGTACAATATTTTTAAACGGAGGAATTATGGCAGGAATTAAAGACCAAATGAAAATGGTGCGTGAACTTCAAAAAGCGCAAAAAGAACTTAAAAAAGAGATTATTGAAGTTGAAGCTGGAGAAGGCGCAGTCGTAATTCAATTTACAGGAGAATTGAAAGTTAAAAGTGTAAAATTAGACCCTGAACTAATTGATTTTGACGATATCGAAGAGCTTGAGCATTGGATTCAAATTACGATTCGCGATGTCTAGAGGAAGCTCAAAAAGTTGCTGCAGAAAAAATGCAACCTTTAATGGGCGGTTTGGGAAACTTGGGGCTTTAATCTTTTCGAAAGAAAAAAATGTCACAAATTTTGCCCGAATCATTAATTGAAACAGTTGAGAATCTTGGTAAACTCCCTGGCGTTGGCTCACGAACAGCAGAACGCTACGCTTACTATTTATTAAAAAATAATGCTACTATAAGCGAGAAAATTGCCGAGAGCCTTTTAAATTTACACAAAAACATTAAAAGTTGCCCTATAACTTTTGCATTAATTTCGAAAGATGAAGAAATTTCACCACTATATACAGATGAAACACGTAATAAGAAACTGATTGCGGTAGTCGAAGAACCGCTTGATATAGTTGCTCTTGAAAAAACAAAACATTTCAACGGAACTTATCACGTTTTGGGCGGGGTTATTTCACCAATTAACGGAATTACACCCGACCAATTACATATCCGCGAGCTTGCTGATAGAATTTCGAAAGACGAAGTTAAAGAGATAATTATTGCAACGAATGCCAGTGTTGAAGGGGAGAGCACAGCACTCTATATTCAAAATTTTTTGCGCGAAAAAGGTTTCGAAAGTCTAACAATCTCACGCCTTGCTCGTGGCTTGCCCGTTGGCGTTGATTTGGAATATGCCGACCAAATTACTTTAAGCCACGCCTTAGAAGGAAGAAAGGTGATTTAATGAATTTCGAAAATGCTAAAAAAATAATTGAAAACGCAGAAAAAATTTGCGTAATTCAAGCCGAAAACCCAGATGGTGATAGTTTGGGCTCAGCTTTAGCTTTAGAAGAAATTTTGAGCGACCTCGGAAAAATTGTTAAACTTTTCTGTCCCGTAGATATTCCAAAATATTTACGATATTTTAGCGGTTGGGATAGAATAGAAGGTTCAATTTATGAAAAGTTTGATCTTTTCATAATTGTTGACACTACAAGCAATACATTACTTTCAAAAATAGTTGAAGACCCTCTTTATAAAAATCTTCTCGAAAAAACTCCAGTTTTAGTGATCGATCATCATACTGATGCGACACCCGATATAACATTCGAACACGAACTGGTTCTAGAGGAAGCCAGCTCAGCTGGAGAGGTTATTTTTGAAATCGCAAACGCTCTTAATTGGAAAATAAACCAAACTGCTGCACAAGATATTTTAGGTGCAATTTTCAGCGACACCCTAGGACTTTCAACGAGCAATACTTCAGCTCGAACTTTTGAGGTCGCCGGAGAACTAACAAAACTCGGCGCAAGTTCTGCTAAACTAGAAGAATCGCGTCGCGAATTATCTAAAAAAGCTCCTGAAATTCTAGAATACAAAGGGCGATTAATTCAGCGAATTGAATACTTTTTTGACGGAAAATTGGCAGTAGTTCATATTCCTTGGGAAGAAATTAAAGAGTATTCCGATAAATACAACCCTAGTGTTTTAGTTATTGATGAGATGCGAATGGTTGAGGGTGTAGAAGCTTGTGTAGCAATAAAAACCTACCCGGATGGAAAACTCACCGGAAAAGTTCGGACAAATTCACCAATCGCTGCGGATATTGCAGGTTATTTTGGTGGAGGTGGACATGCCTATGCGGCAGGTTTTCGAGTCTATGAGAAATATGATGAAATCTTACGTGAACTCATTACTTGCTGTGATAAAATTTTTCTAAATATATAAAAAATAGCCTTACAGAACTACATTCTGTAAGGCTATTTTAAAAGTCTGCTCGTTACCGAAACAGACTAAATATCTCAAAAAATTGGTGACCTCACGGGGAATCGAACCCCGATTGCAAGGATGAGAACCTTGTGTCCTAACCGTTAGACGATGAGGCCAATATTTTAATTTTATCAAATTCAACCCAAAAAGTCAATTATAGTTTTTAAAACAAAGCCTATGTATTTTAGGGTTACTTTTCGTTTGCCTTATTTGAAATTATTTCAATAGCTTCAGTCAATAAGTTTAACTCTTTTAAAGAAATATCACCAAAGGTTTCTTCACACCATTTAACTAGAATTTGCTGCCGAATGTTCAGTTTTTCTTTACCTAGTTTTGTAATTTCAATTTCACGAATTCGCTTATCTTTCTGTGAATTTTTCTTTAAAATTAAATTTTTCTCTTCCATTTTAGCTAAAACTCGCGAAATGTAAGCCTTATCAACACCAATTTCTTTAGAGATTTCATCTTGTGGGGCAGAAAAATTACAAATCTTGGTTAAAATTGCAGCCTCGATAGCTGAAATATCGTTTTTCGAAAGCTCACGTGTTGCATATTTTTGTGCCGAGCGATAAATTGTATTAATTTTTTGCAACAAATTAAGAATTTTCTCTTCCATAAAATAAGTATACCAAATATTGTTGACTTTTACAACAATATTTTATATAATAGAGTAATCGTTGATAAATACAACTATTTTTATTAGGAGGAAGATGAAGAAATATTTTAGAAAAATAAAGCAAAATCGCGTGCTTCTAGCCACTTTATTTATAGTAAGTTTTATTCCTGTTATCTATGCTGGAACTTTTTTGGCATCAATCTGGGATCCTTATTCAAAAATCGAAAATCTAAAGATATCAGTAGTAAACGAAGATGAACCTGTCATTTTTAATGGTCAAAATATTGAACTTGGCAACAAAATTAGCAATAACCTTAAGCAGTCAAGAACTTTAAACTGGCAGTTTACGGATTTAAAAACAGCCGAGAAAGATTTGACCGATGGCGACACTTTCATGATTGTGCATATTCCAAAAGATTTTTCGAAAAATTCAGTTAGTTTTTTGGGAGAAAATCCGCAAAAAGTGAATATTTCATTTAAAACAAATGTTTCGAAAAGTAAATCTGGCGAAGTGATTTCAACCAACGCCGCACAAAAACTGAGCGAACAGGTTCGAGCGCAAATTAGTGAAAACTACAGTAAGATTCTACTTTCTCAACTTTCGAATGTTCAAAACGGTTTTTCGAAAGCAGCGAGCGGTTCAGAACAAATTTCAAACGGGATTAGTAGTTTAGGCAATGGTTTAAATTCGGCAAATTCTGGAGCTATAAAACTAAAAAATGGCGCGGAAAAATTAAATTCAGCAAACCAGAAAATGGCCGAAGCGAGTAATAAACTTGCTTTTAGTGCAACCGAAATTTCAAATAAAACCAATCTTTTAAGCCAAAATAGCGAAAACTTACAAAAGGGATTACAAGATTTTTCGGCCAAAAGTGAAGAATTTTCGAATGGTTTAACCACACTAAATTCTGCGATAAGCGATAATTCTGATGCAAAAAATCAAAGTGAACACTTATTGGAATTAAATCAAAAAGTGGCAAAAATGCACATTTTAGCTGAATAAACTAATGATCAGAATATTAAAAATCTTGCCGATGAGTTGGCGATTTCGGCAAAAAATATTACCGCCGACGCTCAAAAAAATGCTAAAAAATCACAAAACTTGCAAACGCAATTTTCGCAAAAAATTGTTCCAGCTGCGCAAAGCTTAGCGCAAAATTCACGCAAAATACAAAATTCACACAACTTACTTCTGTCGGGCGAAAAACAGCTTTCAACTGGAGTTGCAACTTTCTCAACAAAAATGAACGAATTCAACACCAATGAACAAAAAATTCCTGAAAGTACAGCTCAACTTTTGGGCGGAATTAACACTTTAAATTTAGGAATGAACACACTAAATTCCGGCGCCACAAAACTACAAGATGGATCGAATCTATTAACTTCGCAACTTTCATCTGGTGCAGAAAAACTTTCGAAAATCAATTTCTCAGATGAATCTGCTAAAAATATCGCAACGCCAGTTAAAAGTGAAGTTTCAAATAATTCTGGAGATGCAACATACGGAAAAGCGATGGCTCCATATTTCATTGCATTAGGTTTGTTTGTTGGGGCAATTTCGTTTAATATTGTGTTTCCGATCCAAAATAAGCCAAAAAAGAATCGTTCAGCACTTAAATGGTGGCTTTCAAGAGTGGGGATTATGGCTGGCTTTGCCGGAGTTGAAACTCTAGTTCTCACAATTATTTTTAGTGGAATATTCAATATTTCACCTGCGGATATAAATTCTTTTGTTTTGAATTCTTATGTTTCGGCATTTTCATTCCTTTTGACTGTTCATGCATTAATGTTTGCTTTCGGCAGAGTTGGCCAGTTTGCTTCAATTGTTTTCATGATTTTACAGCTTGCAAGTAGCGGGGGAATGTTCCCAATTGCGACAACACCTCAAATTTTTCAAAACATGGCGCCATTTATGCCGCTTTATTATTCACTAACCGCTTTCAGACAAGCAATATTAGGCGGATTATCTCAACCAATTTTCGAAAGCTCCATCTTTAGTTTGATTATTTTTGGTTTAATTTTTGGTGTTATAAGCTTGTTGGCATATTACGTCAAAATGAGTTCTAGCGAAAACAAAACTCTTTCTAGCAATAAAATTTAGTTTTGACTTTTTCTCAAAAAATTGCTATAATTAAAAGGTTAATAATCAATGTTGGGAGGCGCGAGCCGTTATTACCACAGAAAGGATAGAAATGGCAAAGAAAAAAGCCGACTTAATCGAAGAAGCTAAAGCTCTTGGGCTTGAAGTTTCTGAAAAAATGACAATTGCTCAAATTAATGAAGCAATCAAAGGTGCTAAAGCTGAAGAAATCGCAGAAGAAATTGTTGAAGCTGTAGAAGTAGCTGAAGCCGTAGAAGAATCAGTTGAAGCAGCTGAAATCGCTGAAGAAGTTGTTGAAGTTGTAGAAGCAGAAGAAAAATTCGCAAAAAGCGGAAAACGCAGCAAAAAACACGCTGAAGAAGTTGCTGAAAAAGAAGCCAAAGAAGCTCGAAAAGCAGCAGGCGACACAACTCCATTAGACGGATCTGAAGCTGTTGTTAAAAAAGGTCCAAAACCAATTACTCGACCACGAATCGAACGACGAGGTAAAAAATACCAAGAAGTTGCGAAAAAAGTCGAAAAAGATACTGTTTACAGCCTATCTGACGCTCTTAAACTTGCAACCGAAACAAACCCAGCTAAATTCGACGCTTCAGTTGAAATTCACGATCGACTTGGCGTAGATCCACGACAAGCTGACCAGAATATTCGTTCAACAGTTATCTTGCCAAACGGAACCGGTAAAGATGTGAAAGTTGCTGTTTTCGCACCAGAAAGCGAACATAAAGCCGCAAAAGAAGCTGGTGCGAATATCGTTGGTGATGAAGAATTCTTGAAACAACTTGATAAAGAAGATCTTAACTTTGATGTTCTTATTGCAACTCCAGCATACATGCCAAAACTTGGTAAATACGCTCGTCTTCTTGGACCACGTGGATTAATGCCAAACCCTAAAGCTGGAACAGTTGCCGCCGATGTTGCTAAAGCTGTTTCTGAAGCTAAAGCCGGAAAAGTTGAATACCGCGTTGACAAACAAGCGATTGTTCACCTTTCAGTTGGTAAAGTATCATTCGGTGTAGAAAAACTTGAAGAAAATGCAAAATCATTCTTCGATAGTCTTGCTTCACAGAAACCATCTTCAATCAAAGGTGCTTACGTAAAGGGCGTTTCAGTTGCAACCTCACAAGGTCCAAGCATTAAAACAGAAAACCCAATTGCTTAATTTTACTAGCAAGTATAAAGAATCTGCCAAACTGGCAGGTTCTTTTTTATATAAAATGGAAAGAATCTTTGTGCTGTGATATAATATATCTATTATGTTAAAATTCTACAATACTCCTGATCGAAAAATAGAAGACTTCCAGCCAATTGATCCACAAAATGTTAAGATTTATACCTGCGGACCAACTGTTTATGCTACACCTCATATCGGTAATTGGGTTGCGTTTATTTATTGGGATATCTTGGTTCGAACCTTGCGTTTAAATGGCTATAATGTTACTCGCACAATGAACATTACTGATGTTGGTCATCTGGTTAGCGATGAAGACGAAGGTGAAGATAAACTCGAAAAAGGAGCACGCCGCGAAGGAAAAACAGCTTGGGAAATTGCAGAATTTTACACAGAAGAATTCTTGCGCGGAATATATGATCTTAATTTAATCCAGCCGGATCATCTTTCGAAAGCGACAGATTTTATCCCTGAGCAAATTGCTATTATTGAAGATCTTTCGAAAAAAGGCTTCACATACGAAACGAGCGACGGAATTTATTTCGATACGAGAAAGTTTCCTAAATATGCTGATTTCGCACATCTTGATTTAGAGAATTTAAAAGCGGGCGCTCGTGTTGACTTTAACCCCGAAAAGCGTAATTTAAGCGATTTCGCACTCTGGAAATGGTCGCCGAAAGATCAAAAGCGTAATATGGAATGGGAATTTCGCGGTCGAATGGGCTTTCCGGGTTGGCATTTAGAATGCTCAGCAATTGCAATTAACACTTTAGGTCAAACAATTGATATCCATACTGGTGGAATTGACCACATCCCAGTTCATCACACAGATGAAATTGCGCAAAGCGAAAGTTTTACAGGTAAAAAATTCGCTAACTACTGGCTCCACTGTAACCACATGACCAGTGAAGGCCGAAAAATTTCAAAATCACTACAAAATGGGTTTAGCTTAAACGACCTTCAAATACGGGGTTTTTCTCCGTTGGACTTCAAGATGTTTGTTCTACAAAGCCAGTATCAAACAGAAAGTAATTTTAGCTTCGAAAGTCTAAAAGCTGCACAAAATAGGCTTAAAAACTGGCAAAATATTGCAAACTTGCGCTGGCAAATTGAAGGAAGCAAAGGTGAAATTCCAAGCCTTGCAAGCAAACAAATAATTCTCGAACAAATTAATGACAACCTCGACACGCCAAAAGTACTTGCAAAAATTGATGAAATTTTTGGTGAAATTTTAAAAGCAAACCCGGAAAAACTTAACCACCATAATCTTCAAGAACTTTTGGAATTTATTGATGATCTTTTAGGCTTAAATCTGTTTGGTTCAACTCCTGATATTCCAGAAGAAATAAAGAAAAAAATTATCGAAAGAAATGCTGCCCGAGCCGAAAAAGACTGGGCAAAAAGTGATGAAATTCGTGACGAACTGCTTTCGAAAAATATTGTTCTGCGCGATACTCCAAAGAAAAGTTTCTGGGAATATAAATAGTACAATAAAAAATCAGCCTTTCGAAATTCGAGGCTGATTTTAATTTTTAATTGCCAATTTTTTTGAGAAGTTCGACGAATTTTTCAGAGTTTTCCTCACGCGTTCGACGACGGCGAGATTTCAAACTCTCTTGCAGCAAGATTTTCACACAAGCTGCGAGTGGGATCGCCAGTAAAGCACCAAGCAGACCAAATGCATAAACACCAATTGTTAGTGCAACAAAGATAATTAACGCTGAAAGCTGATTATTTCGCGCCTGAATCATTGGTGAAATTACATTATTTTCAATCTGTTGGTAAATTAAGAAGTAGATCAGGAAGAATAGCCCAGCCGTCGGAATATTTAATCCTAAAATCATAGCAGAAAGTAAACCAGCGATTGTAGCACCAACCATTGGAATCATGCCAAAGATAAAAAGCAAAACTGTAATCGGCGCAACTAAGGAAATTGGAAAACCAAAAATTAACGATAAAATAGCTGTTGCAATTGAGCCACAAGTAGCGCTAATTGAACAGATTGTAACGATACTTGAGACATAGCTTGAAACAGTTCCATACATTCGCGATAGAATTCTGCGATGTTCTTTTTCTAGTGGTTTATCAGTGTAAAAAACTTTAAAAATTTTATCAATCAGTCCAGGGCCCTCAACAAGCATTAAAAATGCCATTGCAAGAATCATAAATAGTGAAATTAACCAACCAACGATAGAAGCGATACTTCCAAAGAAGAAGTCGCCGAGCTTTGAAACTGAAGAATTAATTGATCGCGTAATTGAATCAACTGCTTGAGAAATCATTCCTTCAAGATGGTTTTCAACAATGAATCTGCGAATTCCAGATTCCTCACCGGTATAATTTTTAACAATTTGAGGCAAATCTTTCGAAAAATGTTTCACTTGGTCAGCGATGATTGGTGTGAGAAGCGAAATCAACGCGCCAAAAATTAGCACAATCGTAAGATATGCGACTGCAGTCGCCGCCACGCGGTTTTTATTTGAACCGGGTAGAATTTTTGTAATTCTTGCCACTGGATCATTTAGGGCAAGAGCCAAAAAGGCCGCAATTATTATCATGATCAGAACGTCTTTTGCAACCCAAATTAATCCTGCAAAAATAATAAAACCAAAAATCACCAGCCAAAAGCGAATTAGTGTTTTTGTATCGATTTCAATTTTAACTTTCATAAAAATAATTATATCATATTTTTTAAGTTTTCGAAAGTTGGTTTTTGTGTTATACTATTATCTATGAAAAGTGAATTTTGGAAAAAAATTATCGAATCAACCGGCGAAGAAAATGGTCAAAAATTACCGTTTTTTTCATTAGCGCCAATGGAAGCCGTAACTGATGTGGTTTTTCGTCATGTCGTTTCGAAAGCCGCTCGACCAGATATTTACTACACCGAATTCACAAATTCTTCAAGCTTTGCTAGCCCAAAAGGAATTCATAGCACACGCGGCCGCTTAACTTTTACGCCTGATGAGCAGCCAATTATTGCGCAAATTTGGGGTTCGCGACCAGCCGACATTAAATTCATGTGCGAAAAATTACCCGAGCTTGGATATCGAGCAATTGATATTAATATGGGTTGCCCAGATAAGGCTGTTATTAAAAGTGGTGGCGGTAGTGATTTGATTCGAAATCCAGATCTTGCCAAAGAAATTATCGAAAGCGCAAAAGCAGGCGGTTTGCCAGTTTCAGTTAAAACACGCCTCGGTTTCTCGAGAGTGGAAGAATGGCATGACTGGCTAAAATTCTTACTTGAACAAAAAATCGAAGTTTTAACTATTCACTTACGAACAAAAAAAGAAATGAGTAAAGTTCCAGCGCATTTTGAACTAATTCCTGAAATTCTCAAATTGCGCGACGAAATTGCGCCAAACACTTTAATTCAAATTAACGGCGATATAAAATCCCGTACACAAGGGCTTGAACTTTGGCGAAAATATCCAAAAATTGATGGAATTATGATTGGTCGGGGCGTTTTCGAAAACCCATTTTGTTTCGAAAAAAATCCGCCAGAAACTGCTCGAACCTCAAGTGATTATTTAGATTTGCTCGAGCTTCAACTTGATTTGTTTGAAAAATATTCTCGCGAGCTTGAAAAACGCCGCTTTGAACCTTTAAAGCGATTTTTCAAAATTTATGTGCGAGAATTTGCTGGTGCTAGTGATTTGCGTGCTAAATTGATGGAAACTAAAACAGTTGACGAAGTTCGCGAAATTTTGAAGGACTTTCGAAATGCCGCGCAAAAATAATAAGAAAAAAATTAAGTTTGAGCGTTTCGAAATGCAACTTTCGAGTTCGAAAAAGAAACGGTACCCCTCAAAACTTGAAGCCGAACGAGCTGCAGAATATTTAATGGCTCTGGATTTTTCGCTCGAATTAAAAGTCTATCAAGATTTGGACGGCGGCTGGTATTTGACAAAACAAATTTAATTTTTAAATTTAATGATTTTTTAAGCTTTTTATGCTAAACTATTATTATGGATAAAAAAGTTATTGTTTACTCAACAAGCTGGTGTGGATTTTGTTCTGCCGAAAAAGATTGGCTTGAACACAACGGTGTAAAATTCGAAGATAAAGATATCGAAGAAGATTCTGCGGCACGCGAAGAATTGCTCGCAAAAATGAATGGAGAATTCCGAGGTGTTCCTGTAACAGATATAGACGGCGAAATTGTGCTAGGATTCGATCGCGCGAAGCTTTCAAAACTACTAGATATTAAACGATTTTAACTGAAAAAATAATTTGTAGCGAAGTACTGAACTTTCGCTACTTTTTATTTTTAATATTCGATGAAAAATTCATACCATTATGAAGTAGAAGAGATTTCAGAAAGCGTAATATAAAGCAAGAACTATTTCTACTTTTAATTTCCACGAATTTCTACAGTTTGAAAATCCCTTTTGGTAGATTTCATAGCTTTTCGAAAATAATCATCATGACTCACAAAAATAATCGCACCCGAATAATTCTTTAAAGCTCGTTCAAGCTCTTCAATACTCGGTAGGTCTAAATGCGAGGTCGGCTCATCTAGAATCAAAATTTGCGGCTCGTTCGAAAGCATTCTAATCAGCTGAAATCTTGCCTTTTGCCCACCAGAAAGTTCACTAATAGGTGTTTCGAAATCTTCAGTAGAAAAGAGATATTGATGTAAAATTCGATAAATCTTTTCCTCCGTGATTGAAATATTTTGGTCAAGGTAGATTTTTTCAATTGCATCTTTTAGATTCATTTCGAAAAAATCAGAACTAATTTCTTGACTATAAATTCCAACTCTCGCAGCTTCATCAAGAAAAATCTTACCATCGTAAATTTCCGCTTTTTCGTTTTCCGCGCCAAAAATTGTTTTAATTAAGCTGGTTTTTCCAACACCATTTCGGCCAAAAATTTCCAAAATTCCACCAACTTTTAAAATAAAATTTACATTTTCAAAAAGAATTTTTGCACCGTTTTTATTTTCAAGCGCATCTTCAAGCAAGCCATAGCCGAGCGCAAGATTTTCTGCCCATACCAAACTTCGGACCGAACGTGTTTCTTCATTTTTAATACTAATTTTAACATTTTTGGCCTTAAATTTTTGATAAGATTTCGCTACCTTGAAATCAAGATTTTCAACATTTTCTTGATCAATCCAAAAACTTGGCTTTTCAATAAGCTCTAGATCTGTAAGCTCTTCGCGTGATTTATTTTCGAGCCGTTTAAACCGTTGGATTGTACTCGGATCGCGAGCCTTTTCCTTCATTCGTTGATATTCACGAACTTTATCTTTTAAATTTGCAATTCGGCGCTGAATACTTTCAAAATCTTGAATTTGATTAGTAGTCGAAAACATATTCGCCCGCAAATAATCATCATAATTTCCTTTAAAAATATAAGTCTTACCGTCACGAATTTCAATAATCCTATCAACTTTCGAAAGCACATCACGGTCGTGCGTAATTACTAAAACCGCTTCATTAGAATTTTTCATCCAGTTTAAAAAACGATTCTTTGCATAGGAATCCATAAAGTTGGTCGGCTCATCAACAAGCGCCAAATCAGCTTTTGAATGAATAATTTTAATTGTATCGACCAAGCGCTTCTGGCCACCCGAAAGTGTTTTCATTTGGCAATCCTCAAAACCGCTGAGGCCGAAATCACGAAGTTCAGCTTTAATTTTATCTTCAATAAAATGAAAATTTTTCTCTTGAAATCGATTTAGTGCATCAGTATATTTTTCGATCAGTACCATGTTTTCGCCCATTTTTTCAGGAAGCTCACGCAAAAGTTTCGAAAGACGAGCATATTCCGGCAGATCATTCAAGATGAAATCAAGAACAGTTTGTTCACCAACACCGGAATATTCCTGTTGCGTACTGGCAATGACTGAACCTTTTCGAAAAATCACTTCGCCCGAAAAATCTTGGTCACGACCAAGTAGAATACCAAAAAGTGTGGATTTTCCAATCCCATTTCTCCCGATTAAGCCAACTTTTTCGCCTTCGTCAATACTAAATTTTACGTTCTGAAGTAGTTGTTTGTTGCCAAAAGATTTTTCAGTAATTTCTACGCTAAGAATCATATTATTTCTTTAATTTTCGCGAGAGTTTTTCGAGCCAATTTCGCGGTTCTTGTTTTTTCTTTTCGATAACAAAATTATAAATTTCTTCAAATTTCGAAATTGTAAAATTCAAATCGTGCTGCTTGATAATCTCAAGACCATTTTTTGAAAAATCTGCTGCGAGTTGTTTATTGTCAAGAATTTTTGAAATACTTTCGGCGATTTGTTCAATATTATCTGTTTCACACAAAAAACCATTTATACCATCTTGGCAGATTCTTTCACCGCACCAACATCAACACCAATCACGGGCTTGCCGCAAGCTGCAGCTTCAAGAAAAACAATTCCTTGAGTTTCAGTTGGGCTTGCCGAGACAAACACGCTAGCCGCACGGTGAAAATTCACCAAATCTTCGCCAAGTTGCGTGCCCATAAAGTGTACATTTCTCGAAATACCCAGTTTATAAACTAAATTTTCAAGATTCGGGCGATCAGTTCCATCACCAACAATCACCAGCTGAGCTTTTTTATTGTTTTTTAATACTTCATTAAACGCTAAAATTAACGTTGAAATATGTTTTTCGGCATCAACGCGACCAATATTCATTACAATTGGTAAATTTTGCGGCAAATCAAATTTTTCAAAAAATTCTTTTGGCGGTTTTTCAGGAGTGAATCTGCTTAGGTCAATACCGTACGAAACAGCCTTGATTGGCATTTTGGCTTTTTCTGGATTTCGAAAATGCCATTCAATTGCTTGCTGAGTTGGCATTGTGGCGTAATCTGCTTGGAGTGCAAAACGTTTAGTGTAAAGCAAAACAGTTCGGTTAATAATTGGCGAAAGCGGAGCAAGCATTTTTAAATTATCAAAGAGGTTTTCGGGGCTGGAATGATTCGTAATCACAACAGGAATATTGTGTCTTCGCGAAAAATCAATCATTGCTTGACCGACAAAAAGTTGTAATTGAATGTGCGAAACATCTGGCATAAAATTATTTTCTTTACAGAATTTGCGAATTTCACGGATCGGAAGAAGAGAAAGTCGATATCCGTTATGAAGATAAATTCGTGGCACAGTAATTCGGCCACCAGCAATTTTGCGAGGCTCGGGCAAAGTTTCAGTTTGATTTGGATAGAAAGGGAAGTTAGTTGAGCTTAAACGAACCACACGGTAGTCATCAACTTCTTCAACATAATAATCACCAGTTTGGCTTGGCGCAAAAACAACGACTTCGTGTCCGCGTGCTGTCATTTGCTCAGCCAAGTTTTTCGAAAAAACCGAAATTCCGTTAATCATTGGCCAAAATAAGTCAGAAGCAATTGCAATTTTCATAAGCTTGATTATAGCAGATTTCGCAGCAAATTTCAAACCAAACTATTTATGCTTAAAATTACTGAAAAAGTCTTGTTTTCTTAAAGCCTTTATGTTAATATAACTATATCTTGGGGGGGGTAATACACCTCGACCTGGTGAAATAGAGTTGTAATGATAGAGGGAATTTTATCAAACGGAGCAAGATTCAATAAGACTAAAAACGTCTGGATCGACGGTACTCGAAATCAAACAATCTACATAACAGTAGACTAACTAATACTCATATGTCCGAGTATTTTAATTGAAAGGAATTTATGTCAAAAAAGAGCTGTTTTTTAAAAGATAGTAAACTTCTTATAATAATTTCAACTATTTTTACTGTAATTATTTTAATTTTATGTAGCGTAATTTATTCTCTCAAAAAGCAAATTGATGGTGCATTTGATAGTATAGGAACAGCCGCAATAAAAGCAAATTCACTAGAAAGTGACCTTCGAAATCGTGGAATTATCAATGGAGAGCTAATTATAAATAGTGAAAATTCCAAACCCTATTCGCTCGAACAAATGCAAGAATTTCAAAAATACGTTAACGAAACTTATAAAAAATAGTAAAATTCACCTCTTAATGGAGGTGATTTTTTATTTTTAACCAAAAACTAAGATTATCTCACTATATAATAGAATTTTAGAAATCAATAAAAGTATAAATTTCATAGAATAAACTCAGTTTAATAACTAAATTATTGGCAGGTATAGTAATTCAAAATACAAAAACAATAGAGCGAGGATAAATATTACAAGTAAACCATGGCGTAATAGTGAGAACCAATTTCCTATATAAAAGCTTGATTTTTTATAATTTCAGGCTTTTATTTGCACAAAATTATTTAAAGTGGTAAAATATATTAAGCTTATGAAGAATTTAGTAATCGTAGAGAGCCCAGCTAAGGCGAAAACTATCGAAAAATATCTCGGCAAAGATTTTACAGTAATGTCCAGCGTTGGGCATATTCGCCAAATTGCTAAAAAAAATAAAGACGGCGGTCGTCCAATAGAGACAAATAATAAATATAAAATTACTTTTGAAGTTGATCCAGGAAAAAAGAAAGTCGTGAGCGAACTTCGAAAAGCCGTGAAGGCGGCAGATGAAGTTTGGCTTGCAACCGATGAAGACCGCGAAGGGGAAGCAATTGCTTGGCACCTTTGCGACGTCTTAAAATTAAACCCCGAAACAACCAAGCGGATTGTTTTTCACGAAATTACAAAATCCGCAATCGAGAATGCGATTAAAAATCCGCGAAAAATCGACATGAAAATGGTCGAAGCTCAACAAACTCGCCAAACTTTAGACTGGTTAGTTGGTTTTGACTTAAGCCCAGTTGTGTGGCGAAAAGTTCCAGGCGGAAAAAGTGCTGGTCGTGTACAAAGCCCAGCAGTAAAACTGCTTGTGGAACGCGAGCGTGAAATTGAAAAATTTGGTACAAAAAGTTCGTTTAAAATTACGGGCGAATTTATCGTGCCAAATTCTGGCGAAATTCTAAAAGCCGAACTTAACAAAAAATTCGAAACCGAAAAAGCTGCAACCGATTTTCTCGAAAGCCTAAAAACGGCGAATTTTAAAGCTGCAAGCGTTTCGAAAACTCCTGGAACCCGCAATCCAAGCGCACCTTTTACAACTTCAACACTCCAACAAGAAGCTAACGCTCGGCTGGGATTTTCGGCTAAAAGCACAATGGCAGCAGCGCAAAAACTTTATCAATCTGGTAAAATTACTTATATGCGAACTGATAGCGTAAATTTGAGTAGTTTTGCAATTGCTTCAAGCGCAGATTTTATTAAGAAAAAATTTGGCGAGAAATATCATAAAGCCCGAAAATTTGCTACAAAATCATCTGGAGCACAAGAGGCTCACGAAGCTATTCGACCAACTAGGATTGAAAACGAAAAAGTTTCTACCAGCCAAGATTTACAGAAAATCTATACGTTAATTCGCAACCGAACGCTCGCCAGCCAAATGACACCAGCACAAATCGAAAAAACCACTGTTAAAATTGAAATTTCGAACCAAGAATATTATTTTGAAGCAAAGGGCGAAGTTGTTGTTTTTGATGGATTCTTGAAAGTTTATTCAAGCAGCAAAAAAAATGAATTTTTACCAGAACTCGCCAACGGCGATAGTTTAAATTTTAACGAAATTATTGCGAAAGAAGTTTTCTCGCGCCCACCAGCACGCTATAGTGAAGGTTCACTCGTGAAAAAACTCGAAGATTTAGGAATTGGCCGCCCTTCAACTTATGCCACAATTTTGGACACAATTCAGGCGCGTGGCTACGCTGCAAAAGGTGAAGGTGAAGGTAAACCTCGCGACGCAATTCAAATTTCACTTTCGAAAAATGAAATCAACCGAGAAATTGTTCAAGAAAAAACCGGTTCTACTAAAGGTAAACTCCTCCCAACAGCAAGCGGAGAAGTTTTAAGCGACTTCTTAAACGACTATTTCAATCAAGTTGTAGACTATGGTTGGACAGCGAATCTTGAAAATGACTTCGATAAAATTGCCATTGGTGATAAAAATCGGCTTGAAGTTCTTGATAATTTTTATAAGCCTTTTCATAAATTAATCATGGAATCCGGCGAGATTGATCGCAACGCTGTGGCGCCTGCTCGCGAGCTCGGAATTGATCCAAAAACTGGCCGAAAAGTTTTTGCACGCTTTGGTCGTTTTGGTCCAATGATTCAGCTGGGTGACAATAAAGTTGAGGGCGAAGAAGTTAAATTTGCACCAATGCCTGCTGGCGAAAAAATCGAAACCGTCTCGCTTGAAAACGCGCTAAAAATGTTCCTTCTTCCGCGCCGCGTGGGAAAAACCGCCGACGGCAAAGAGATTACCTCGAACATTGGTCAATATGGCCCTTACATTAAAGTTGAAAATACTTTCGTAAGTATCAAACCGATGTCACCATTTGAAATTACCGAAACTGAGGCGCAAATGCTTTATGAAGAAAAACTAAAAGCTGACGAGAAAAAAGTGCTTAAAAAGTTTAAAAATGGAATTAAAATTTCCCGCGGTGGATTTGGCCGAAAATACATCGCCGACGACGAAGTAAAAGCACTACTACCAAAAGATTTAGATATTGAAAAAATTACCGAAAAACAAGCAAGTGAATTAATTGAAGTTGCAAAATCACGAAAATCTGGCAAAAAAACCACAGCTAGAAAATCAACTAAGCGAAAAACAACTTCGAAAAATACTAAAAAATCCGTTTCGAAAACGAAAAAATCCGAAAAATAGCAGTTAATATTTTATTATAAGCGCAAGCATAATGACATAAAAGTTTAAAAAATAAATTTTTATGTCATTTTTTATTGTTTTTTACAATTTTGTGGTATAATATAAATAAAGAAGAGATAAATGGTATTGACAAGTCGTAAGTATTATTTATAAATAATACTTCGTTTTTATAGTAATATTAATTTTAACAAGGGAATTATGGAACAAGAAAATCAGATTCAGAACGAAAAAGTCCAATTAATTCAAACGGTTATTTCGAATGCTCTGCAAATTATCGACCAGCCACGAGAACGCGAAATAATTAACCGCCGCTTTGGGCTTGGCGAAAAAAAGCAAACACTTGAACAAATTGGTGAAAAGCTCGACATTACTCGCGAGCGTGTTCGACAGCTTGAGAAGGCCGCACTTATTCGACTAAAAATTGCCGCCGAAAAGGGGAATATTGAACATTTAGCCGAAATCGAGAAAAATATCATTCGAAATCTCGCCGAAGTTGGACGAATTTCAAAAACAAAAGAACTCGTTGAAAAAACTATTGAATCTGAAGCTAACGATAATCAAATTTTTAACTTTTTATTCATTGCTGAAATTAGCTCAAAATTAGTGCTGGTGCAAGAAAACGACAAATATCGTAGCGCAATTGCTAATGCAGAATACGGTGATGAACGAAAAATTAAAAAATCAATCGATGAAATTGTCAATATCATCAAAAAGAACAAAAGTCCAATGACATTAGATCAACTCGACGAACAGTTGAGCTATGAGCACCCGAGCCAAATTAACGCAATTGCCGGAATTTCGAAACTTCTTGCAACGCTAAATGGTCTTTGGGGTCTAGAAAAATGGCCAGCAGTAAATCCAAAAAATATTCGTGATAAAATTTTTGTGATTTTAGAATCTCACAAAGAACCAATGCATTTTTCGGAAATTGCAGAAGAAATTCGAAAGAGTGATTTTAGCCGAAAATCTGTTACAACTCAAGCAATTCACAACGAATTAATCAAGGACAAACGCTTCGTTTTGATTGGTCGCGGAATTTATGCCCTTGATACTTGGGGCTTTAAACGTGGAACTGTTGCTGATATTATTACAGCTGTTTTGCGTGAAGCCGGTGAACCACTTTATCGTGACGAAATTGTTAAACGCGTGCTCGAGAAACGCAAAGTTAAAGAAACAACTGTTTTGTTAAACCTTCAAAGCAAAAAAGAATTCAAGCGCGTTGCAAAAGCAACCTACGCTTTAGCAGAAGAAGCTTAAAACAAATAAATCGCTCGTTTTTGAGCGATTTTCTTTTTCGAAAACCAGAAAAAGCATAACCGCCATCTTGATTTTTTTACAGTTTTATGCTATTATTTAAACACTATGATGGCATTTTTTTCAATCTTATTTAACCCTTTCGTCTGGCTAACTATCGTAGCGATTTTAGCTTTTCTAACTTGGCAAAATTATAAAAAAATCGATAAGCTCAACGTCATGAACACCGATAGTGTTCTTTTGGCGCTTGAAATTCCAAAAACGAACGACAAATCTGAACTTGCCGCCGAACAACTCCTTGCCAGTTTGCATGGAATTTTGCGTGATTCAACTGAGTTAAAAAATAACAACGGCGTTCAAGAGCATTTAAGTTTCGAAATCGTATCCGTTAATGGCGCAATTCGTTTTTATGTTTGGATGCCACGAACTTTGCAAAGTTTTGTTGAAGGACAGATTTATTCACAATACCCAACAGTTCAAATTTATGAAGCAAAAGAGGATTACACGGCAAATTCCGAAAACAAACACGTTATTTATTCTACTGAAATCGATCTGATCGAAAACGAAGCCTTACCAATCAAAACTTTTGATGGTTTTGAAGTTGACCCACTAGCCGGAATTACCGGAACACTCGCCAAACTCGACGGAACAAACGACCAGCTTTGGATTCAAGTTTTAGCGCGACCGGTTGCCGATGATTGGCATAAAAAATCAGATGAATGGATTAAAAAAGTTAAGTCTGGTAAAAAATCTTTCAAGATTGACTGGAAATATATTTTACAAATTCTAGAAGCCCTGTGGACACCGCCAGAAGGATCGGAAAATACTAAAAAAGAGCCCTCCGACCGCGATAAAACTCGTATTTCAAAAGCTGAAGAAAAAGCCACAAAACTTGGTTATCAAGTTAAAATTCGCTTGGCTTATTTGGGTGAAGATGAAAACACTGCAAAACTTCAAATTCAAGCCTTAACTGGAACATTCAAACAGTTTAACAGTACAAACCTAAACGGTTTTAAGTCTTCAAATTCTTCGCTCGATAAAGATAAAATTCGAGATTTTCAGTCGCGAATCTTCTTTGATGATGGTTATATTTTAAACATTCAGGAGCTCGCAAGTATTTGGCACTTACCACACACTAATGTGGAAACACCGAATATTGTTTGGGCTTCGAGCAAAACTGCTGAACCACCTTCAAAACTACCAATATTGAATGGTGACCGCGCACATGACGAAAATATTTCAGCTTTCGGTTTAACTAACTTCCGCGGAATTAATCATCAGTTCGGAATGCTTCGTCGCGACCGTTCGCGCCACCTTTACATTATTGGTCAAACGGGAACTGGAAAATCTGGATCGCTTGAACTTTTGGCGCTTTCAGATATTTTTCATGGTGAAGGTTATGCAATTATTGACCCGCACGGCGATTTTGCGCAAAACAATATGCGCTTTATTCCTGAGCATCGCCTAAAAGATGTGATTTATTTCAACCCGAGCGACACTGAATTTCCACTTGGATTCAACCCGCTCGAAGTCACCGATCCAAGCCGAAAGTCAAACATTTCTTCCGAAGTCATCGGTGTTTTGAAACGTATGTTTGGTGACTCTTGGGGTCCACGACTTGAATATATTTTGCGTTTCACGCTTCTTGCACTCCTTGATCGACCAGAAACAACAATGCTCGACATTGCGCGCATGTTGACTGATGGTGATTTTCGAAAAGAAACGCTAACTTATTGTAAAGATGATTCCGTGCTGCAATTCTGGAAAAAGGAATTTGGTCAATGGGGTGAAAAGCAGGTAAACGAAGCTATCGCACCGATCTTAAACAAGGTTGGAGCTTTCACGGCCAACCCTATTATTCGAAATATTATCGGTCAGCCAAAATCAACCTTTAACATTCGCCAGATTATGGATGAAGGTAAAATCTTGGTTGTAAATCTTTCGAAAGGTTTGATTGGTGAAGATAACGCCTCGGTCCTTGGTTCTTTCTTGGTGACAAAAATTCAGCTCGCAGCTCAATCGCGCGCCGACATTGAACGGCTTGAAGATCGCCGACCATTCCATCTTTACGTTGACGAGTTCCAAAACTTTGCCACCGATTCTTTTGCGGTGATTCTTTCAGAAATTCGAAAATACGGCTTGACACTAACCGTTGCTAACCAATATGTTTCACAAATGACCGACAGCGTTAAAAATGCGGTTTTTGGAAACGTTGGCTCGATTATTTCGTTCCGTGTTTCAGTTGAAGACGCACCAATTTTAGCTGAACAATTTAAACCACAGTTCGACGCTTCAGACTTAATGAGCTTAAATAACCGTCACTTTGTAATGACAATGATTATTAATGGTGAAAAATCAACACCATTTAGTGCGACAACTTTAACTTTGCCAAAACCTTTCAATGATTTGAGTGCAAAAATCATTGAAAATACTCGCCGGAATTACAGCACACCACGTGCAGTAATCGAACAACGAATTCGTGATATTTTAGTTCCGCCAAAAGAACTAATGACAAAAGCCTGGGCTGAACGCAACGGTGTAGAATTTTCGAAAAAAGTTGAAGAAAACGTGTTTGCGCCAGTAAAAAATCAGGGGATTCGAAAACAAAATCCTCAGAATCGAAAACCGGCAGCGAATCCACAAAATTTCGCACCAGCCCAGCCAATGCTTGGCGCAACAAAGGTTGATTTCTCACAAGCACCAATTGACGCTAAAAAAATCAGTCCAAATTCTGCCGAGCAAAAAGAACCAAGTTTAGGCTTGAAAGATTTATCGAAAGCATTTGCAGAAAAGGGAATTGAAATTCCGCAAGCACCAAAAAGACGCCGAAAACCACGGACAAAGAATATAAAACCACAACCACAAGATAATCAAAAAAGTGAAAATAATCTAAAAATTGAGCATTAAAATTTGAAAGTAAAGAGTATAAGTGGTAAAATTATACACACCAGGAAAGGAATTCAATGAATAAAAACAACTTAATAGAAGTTAAAAATCTCGTGAAAGTTTATCGCGATGGCAACACATATTTTAAGGCACTAAATGGTGTTTCATTTAGCATTCAAAAAGGCGAAAGCGTAGCAATTGTTGGAAAATCAGGTAGTGGAAAATCAACTTTAATGCACCTTTTGGCGGCGCTCGATAAACCAAATGAAGGCGAAGTTTTCATTGATGGGCAAAATATTGCTAAAATGAAAAAGCGCAATTTAAACAAACTTCGAAACCAAACTTTTGGCTTTGTTTTTCAACAATTCTTTATGAATCCAAAAGATACGGTTTTACAAAATGTGATTTTACCCCTCAAAATTGCCGGAGTTGGCTCAAGAAAGCGCAAAGAAATTGCCTTAAAAGCTCTCGAAGCTGTTGAGCTAACCGATAAGGCTAAAAATAAAGCCTCGAATCTTTCGGGTGGGCAAAAACAACGCGTTTGCGTGGCGCGAGCAATCGTGAACTCGCCAAAAATCATTTTTGCAGACGAACCAACCGGAAACCTCGATTCAAAAACAAGCGCAAAAGTTGAAGATTTGCTTTTTGGCTTAAACAAAGAAAAGGGAATTACCCTAGTGATTGTTACGCACGATGAAGCTCTGGCGCAAAAATGTGATCGCCAAATTCGAATCCAAGATGGCCAAATTATTTCGAAAGGAGAAAACTAATGAAAATTTTAGATATGATCGGAACTTCAGCTTCAAATCTGTGGCGGAATAAAGGTCGCACATTTTTGACTGTTATTGCAATTTTTATTGGTGCTTTTACAATTACACTAACTTCTGCGGTAAATTCAGGTGTGAATGATTATATCAATCGCCAACTCTCGATTTTCGGAAAAGAGAATAAAGGTGTACAAATCGTTAAAAAAGTTGAAATGAATAGCATATCGGGCGGCTTGGAAGAATATAAAGAAGGTGAAACTGGAGGCAATCAAGAACAATCAATATATTCAACACCTTCACTTGCAAAAAGCGATATCGAAAAGCTTAAAAAAATTGAAGGTCTTGAAAATGTAAAACCAGCCGAAAATATTTTAGGTGATTATATCGAAGGTGCGAATGGTAAAAAATTTGTCGCTGGAAATATAACTTCAATTAACGAGAATACTGACGTTAAGCTTGATATTAAAGCTGGAAAAGATATTTCAACAAAAAATGAAGCTGTAATTTCGCAAGATTATATTGAGGGACTTGGCTTTAAAAATGCCGAAAATGCACTTGGTAAAACTATTAAAATGCAATTTTCAAATCAATTTAATGGCGAGAAAAAAGTTTATGAGTTTAAAGTTTCTGGTGTGATGAATAAAAACTTGGTACAAAACCAATTAACCGTAATTTCAAACGAATTTAAAAAAGAAATTTTAGCATTCCAACAAAAAAATATGCCAGAAGCCCAAAAAGAAAAGTATTTTGCAGCAACTGCATCTCTAAAGCCAGAATTTCGAAATGAAGAAAAACTTCAAATGGTAAAA
>JABCOZ020000039.1 GCA_013333405.2 Candidatus Saccharimonadota bacterium
AAAAAGTTTAACTGCTATGGTAAAGATGCTTCTCAGCCTTTCAAAAATCGACGAAAGAATTCCTCTTTCTGCTGTCAATTTAAATGAAATAGTTAAGGCGAGAGTTTCGAAATTTTCAGATGCTGAAAAACGAATTATTTTTGAAGGTGGAAAAGATTTTATCGTTCAAAATAATGAAACGGCAATCGATGAAATGGCGATGATTTTGATTGATAACGCGATAAAATATAATGTTTCGAAAGAGCCGATTGAAGTGAAGATTTTTAGGCAAAATCGACAAGCTGTTTTATCTGTCTCAAATCTTTCGAATGAGATCCCACAAGATGAATTGAATAAGTTTTTTGATCGATTTTATAGATGTGATAAAGTTCGAAGTTGTAATAATCATACGGAAGGCTATGGCTTAGGCCTTGCGATTGCAAAAAAGATAGCAAATGAAACAAACAGCGTAATTTTAGCTAAAAATGAGCGAGTTGCTAAGACTAAAAAATTTAAAACAACTTTTGTGGTCGCTATGCGATTTTCGAAATAAGATTTTGATATAAAACCCTTGCTTTTTAGAGAAAAATGTGCTAGAATTATGGGTGAACTTTATTTACGTAAATGTAAAACTTGGCTATGCGAGGGTCGTAACAGGGAAAACCCGCTTTCGAAACCGCGCGAATGCCAAGCTTTAATCGTGGAAAGTTTACTAATATTAAATTAATGGGAGCATAAGTGAAATGAAAACACTTCTCGGTACCAAAATTGGTATGACCCAAATCATCGGTGAAGACGGCGTTGTTACACCAATTACGCTCGTTCAAGCTGGCCCTGTAACTGTGACTCAGGTTAAAACCGTTGAAACAGACGGCTACAACGCAGTTCAAGTGGCATTTGGTGAGGGTAAGAACCTGAGCAAGGCCGTGGCTGGACATGTAAAACCAGCAGAGGTAACTCCGAAGCATCTTCGTGAGTTCCGCGTTGACGAAATCCCTGCGGATATAAAAGTTGGCGCTAAAATTAATGTTGAAGCTTTCGAGCTTGGAGACATTGTTAATGTAACTGGAACAAGCAAAGGTAAAGGTTTTGCTGGAACGGTTAAGCGACACAACTTTAACACAAGTAAGAGCTCACACGGTGGAAACGGAAACGTGCGTCGTGTTGGTTCAATCGGATCAATGTATCCACAAAAAGTCTTCAAAGGTAAAAGAATGCCTGGACGAATGGGACACGATAAAGTTACTGTTAAAAATCTAACAGTTGCCTATATCGATGTAGAAAATAACTTAATTGGGCTAAAAGGTGCTGTTCCAGGACCAAAGAAAGGTCTTGTTAGCATTGGAGGTAAAGCATAATGGCTGAAAAAACAACTCTTCCAAAAAGCGTTTTTGCAGTTGAAGTTCGAAACCATGAACTCTTGAAGCTTGCCTATGACGCTTATCTTGCTAATAACCGCTTAGCAAGCGCTACAAAACAACGCGGTGAAGTTCGCGGTGGTGGTAAAAAACCATGGCGACAAAAAGGAACTGGTCGCGCACGATTTGGATCAATTCGAAACCCAATCTGGCGAGGCGGTGGTATTGTTTTTGGACCACGTGGTAATGAAAACTATACTAAGAAAATTTCAAAAACTTCAAAACGAGTTGCTCTTCGACAAGCTTTGACAGTTAAAGCTGATAAAGTTCTTGTTGCAGATATCAAAACAACTGGTAAAACTGCTGAAGTTGCAAAATTCTTGAAAGAGAATAACTTGAACCGACGAGTTCTTATCGTTGCTGAAAAAACAGACGAATTAATTCGTGCAACAAATAATATTAGTGAAGCTTTGCTTGTTTCACCAATGTATCTAAATGTGTTCGACATCTTGAACGCTGATCACATTGTTATTGCACCAAAAGCAATCGAAACAATCGAAAACTGGTTAGGAGGAGAAAAATAATGGCGATCAAACCTATTACTCCACGAGCAACCGAGAAAGCTTATGCTCTTTCTACAACAAAAAATGTTTACGTATTTAATGTACCGCTAACTTTGAATAAAAATCAAATCAAAGAAGCGATTGAAAAAGAGTTTGAAGTAACTGTAACTGGTATTCGAACTGTTGTTCAAGCTGGTAAAATTAAACGAATCAACAAATCTCGAAATCCAAAACGATACGTTGCTGGTTCAACAACTCAAAAAGATATCAAGAAAGCTTACGTGACTGTAAAAGAAGGCGATAAAATTGCAATCTTTGAAAGCGCTGAAGCTGAAACTGCTGAGGAGAAGAAGTAATGGCTATTAAGAAATATAATCCTACGACTCCTGCTCGACGCGGTATGACGACTGAAGACTATAGCGAAATCACAACTCGAAAACCGCTAAAAAGTCTTTTGAAAGCGAAAAAGCAAAATGCTGGACGCAACAACTCTGGTCGAATTACAGTTCGACACCGAGGTGGTGGTGTTAAGCGACATTACCGAATCTTAACTCACAAATTGCCAACAGGTTTGACTTTAACAGTTCGAGAAATCGAATATGATCCAAACCGAAGTGCACGAATTGCTCGAGTTCAAGATCAGAACGGTAAATTCTACTATGTATTGGCTGATACATCAATGTTCCAAGGAAAAGTTTTCCAAACTGGTAAAAAAGACATTGAAATTGAAGCCTCAAACCGAATGCCACTTTCAGAAATTCCTGTCGGTTCATTGATCTATGCGATCGAAATCACACCAGGAAAAGGTGCGCAAATGGTTCGTTCAGCTGGTGCAAAAGCTCAGTTGATGGCTAAAGAAGGTGATTACGCACAAGTTAAACTACCTTCAGGCGAAGTTCGAAAATTCCGATTGGAAGCAGAGGCAACTCTTGGAACAGTTGGAAATATTCAACACCAAAATATTAAACTTGGTTCTGCTGGTCGCAAACGCCGCAAGGGTATTCGTCCAACAGTTCGTGGTGTTGTTATGAATGCTGTAGATCACCCACATGGTGGTGGTGACGGTGGACGACACGGAATTGGTCGTTCAACTCCACGTACACCTTGGGGTCAACCAACTCTCGGCTACAAAACTCGCCGACGTAAGAGTACTAATAAATTTATCGTGAAGAGTCGTCACGAAGCTAAGAGGAGAAAATAAATGAGTCGTTCATTGAAAAAAGGTCCGTTTATCGACTTCAAGCTTGCTAAAAAAGTAGCGGCTCTTGGAGCTGATGACCGAACAGTGATTAAAACTTGGGCTCGCTCAAGCACAATTACACCAGAAATGGTTGGTCGAACTATCGCTGTTCACAATGGTCGATTGCATATTCCTGTTTATATTTCAGAGAATATGGTTGGACATAAACTTGGTGAATTTGCGCCAACACGTAAATTCCGAAAACACGGTGGAAAGGATAAGAAATAATGGCTAATGTAACAACTCGTGCCTACATCAAAGGTATTGGTCAGGCTCCACGAAAAGTTTCAATCGTGGCAAGTCTTGTTCGAGGTCGAACTGTTGCTGATGCTCTAGTTATCCTTGATCACACACCACGCCGAAGCGCTTTGGCTGTTAAAAAAGCTATTCAATCGGCTGCAGCTAATGCTAAAAACAACGATAATGCTGATCCAAAAACTCTTGTAATCACAACTTTGTCGGTTACAGCTGGTTCACGACTAAAGCGATTTAAACCTCACATGCGAGGAATGGCGCTTCCTTTCCAAAAGAAAACTTCAAATATTTTAGTAGAAGTTTCTGGCGTTGTTAAAGAGAAAAAAGCTCCAGCTAAAAAAGCTGAAGTTAAGAAAACTACTGCAAAAGCAGAGAAAGAGAGCAAATAATGGGTCAAAAAGTTAATCCAATTAGCTTCCGTTTGCAAGCTCATAAAAACTGGGATTCACGATGGTTTGCTCAGAAAAAAGATTTTGCAAAATTCTTGATTGAAGATGACAAAATCCGAAAAACTATCGAAAAACGATTCGAAAGTCGACCAACTATCGACCGAATCGAAATCGAACGAACAGAAAATCTTATCACTGTTTCAATTCATACTGCAAAAGCGGGTGTCGTAATTGGACGTGGTGGTGCTGGCGTTCAAGAACTAAAAGCTCAACTTGAAAAAATGGTTAGCTTGCCAGTTCGAATTAATATCGAAGAAGTTCGACGACCAGAACTTTCAGCTAAATTAGTTGCTGAAAATATTGCTCGTCAACTTGAACGTCGAATTAACTTCCGTCGAGCCGTAAAAATGGCTTTACAAAATACAATGCAAGCTGGTGCGAAAGGTGTTCGTATTGAGGTTGCCGGACGTTTGAATGGTGCTGAAATGAGCCGTCGCGAGAAATTCTCAGAAGGTTCTGTACCTCTACATACAATCCGTGCAGATATCAATTATCACGGCGTGCGATCAAAAACTCCAGCTGGTATCATCGGCGTAAAAGTTTGGATTAATAAAGGTGAAAGGAATATTAAGTAATGGCTATTTTGTTACCAAAGAAAACCGCTCACCGAAAAGTTCGAAAAGGTAAAAACCCAGGCCGAGCAACTCGTGGAAACACTGTTGCTTTCGGTGACTACGGTCTAATGAGCCTTGAAAATGAGCGAATCAATTCACGACAAATTGAATCAGCTCGAACAGCTATGACTCGTTACATTAAACGTGGCGGTCAAGTTTGGATTCGAATTTTCCCACATACACCAGTTACTCGAAAACCACAAGACGTGAAAATGGGTAGCGGTAAGGGAAATCCAGAATTCTTTGTGGCAAAAGTTAAAGCTGGAACTGTCATGTTTGAAATGAATGGCGTTTCAGAAGAAGTTGCTCGCGAAGCTATGCGACTTGCTGGCCACAAACTTCCAGTAAAAGTTAAATTCGTAAAGAAAGGTGAAATCTAATATGGCGACTATATTGACAGGTGTTGTTTCGAGCGCTAAGGCCGACAAAACTATCACCGTAACAGTTCATAGCCGTGAAACACACCCAATTTACGGCAAACAATATACTGTAACTCGAAAATACACTGCTCATGATGAGAACAATGAAGCCGGCGAAGGCGACAAAGTTGTTATCAAAGAAGTTCGACCAATTTCGAAAACTAAAAGTTTTGCTTTAGTTGAAATTGTTGAAAAAGCCCGAGGTTCAGTAGAATTGAAAGAGGAGGCATAATGATTCAACAAGAAAGCCGACTTAAAGTAACAGACAACAGTGGTGCAAAAGAAATCCTTTGTATTCGTGTTCTCGGTGGTTCAAAACGCCGCTACGCACGAGTTGGTGATATTATTGTTGCTACTGCTAAAGACGCTAACCCAACTGGTAATGTTAAGAAAAAATCAGTTGTGAAGGCTGTTATTGTGCGAACTCGCGACCAGATTCGTCGAAAAGATGGTTCAACTATTTGTTTCGACGACAATGCTGCCGTTATTATCGCTGACGACAAAACTCCAAAAGCAACTCGTGTATTTGGTCCAGTGCCACGCGAGCTTCGCGATTTGGGATATAACAAAATTATCAGCTTAGCTCCGGAGGTGCTCTAATATGGCGTTAAATGGAATCGTAAAAGGTGATAATGTTGTAATTATCAGTGGAAAAGATAAAGGTTTGACAGGTGAGGTTGTTAAAGTTCTACCAAAGAAAAACGCCGTTCTAGTCGAAGGTGTTGGTAAAAAACATCGTCATATTAAACCAAACCAATTTAATCCACGTGGTGGAGTAAAAGACATTCATGTTCCAACTCCAGTTCACAAAGTTAAAAAAGTAGAAGCTAAAAGCGCTAAATCAAGCAAAAAAGGAGATAAATAATGGCTAAAACTACTGTTTATGTTCCTCGCTTGAAAACTCTTTACAAAGACACTATTGTTAAAGAACTCGAAAGCGAACTAGAGCTAACAAATATCCACCAAGTTCCAAAGCTTGAAAAAATCGTTGTTAGCGTAGGAACAGGAAAAAAGAAAGAAGACAAGCGTTTTCAAGAAGCTGTAAAAAATACAGTTACAAAAATTACTGGTCAAACACCGGTAGCACGTTTGCCTAAAAAATCAATTGCGACTTTCAAAATTCGTGGTGGAATGGGTGCTCCAATTGGTTATAGTGTAACTTTGCGCGGTGATCGAATGTATGAATTTCTTGATCGTCTCGTAAACGTTGCGTTGCCTCGCGTTCGAGATTTCCACGGAGTTGGTGCAAAAGGTTTCGACAAAGGTGGAAACTATAACTTGGGAATTTTAGAACAATCAATTTTCCCAGAATTGACTTTCGAAGAAACGCAAATTCTTCACGGACTTCAAGTTACTTTCGTAATTAAAAACGAAGGTGAAGCTCACAGCCGAGCACTACTTGAAAAATTCGGTATTCCATTTGAAAAGAAAGGAAAAGCGTAATGGCTAAAAAATCAATGATTGCAAAAGACTTGAAGCGCAAAAAAATGATTGAAAAATATGCTGCAAAACGCGCCGAATTGAAAGCTGCTGGTGACCAAGAAGGTCTTCAAAAGCTTCCACGTAACTCAAGTCCTACACGACTTAAGAACCGCGACAATTTTGATGGTCGACCACGCGGTTATATGCGACGATTTGGTATGAGCCGAATCACTTTCCGCATTAAAGCTTCAAAGGGTGAAATCCCAGGCGTAACGAAAAGTAGTTGGTAGAAGGAAGGAGAAAATATGTCATTACAATCAACTGACCCTATTGCCGACCTTCTAACTCGCATTCGAAATGCAGCAATGGTTGGCAAAAATGAAATTCGCGTTCCTTCAAGTAAATTGAAAGAAGTTGTAGCGAAAGAGCTTGCTAAAGCTAATTATATTGAATCTGTTAAAGTTGAATCAGCAAAACCTCGCGATATCTTGGTAGTAAAAATTGCTAAAGACGGCGAAGCTGCTCGCTTTAATGAACTTACTCGAATGAGTAAACCAGGACGCCGAATGTATGTAGGCGTAGAAGAAATCCCACGAATTAAAAGTGGTCGTGGAATGGTTCTACTTTCAACTTCAAAAGGTGTAATGAATGGTTTTGAGGCTAAAAAACAACGACTCGGTGGCGAATTGCTACTTAAAGTTTGGTAGTTTAAACTCTAGAGAAATAAAAACAAGCTTTCTACTGAGAGCTTGTTTTTATTATATGACTTTAAATTTTACGACAAATTATCATTGAAGTAGTTTACTCAGTAAGATTAACCCAATCCTTAAGTAGGATATTAAATATACATAAAAATGTAAATTATCACTAGATTCTTAAAATTATTGATGTGAGAATTTAAAAAATAAATAGACCATCCCTCATTAGCAGATACTGATATAGATATTAAAGCTCAGTAACCGATCCAATAAAAGAAATCAACATACTATAAAAGATCCGATAGGATGATTATTATAAAAGAGCACATAATCAATATAGCTAATATTACTAGATAAGACATAGTCTTACGACTATGAGGATTTTTTATTTTTAACGCAACAAAGTATCTATACAATAGTAGACGGAAATATTTTACTAATTTCCTATTCCTTAGAAGCTATTAAGTCTAGTAGAGCTGAAACATATTCTGCCTGAGACCAGGTTAGCGGTGCAACCGAAAGATGCTTTAAATTTTGCGGGTTAATTTGTTCAGGTAGGATTACTGTTGACGTTTGCTGATCTGAAACCCAATCTAGAATCTCTTTTGCTTTTAAAATTTCACCTTGAGCGATATAAAATTCAGCACGCCAAAGTGTTGTAATAGGCCAAATATTCGCTTCATAATCATCGCTAAAGCGATAATAAACATCGTTCTCAAAGCGTGGCAAACCAATTTGACTATCTGCATTAAAACGTTTTTCGAGTACATTAAATGCCTTATGAAGCTTTTCACCCTTAAAATCGAAAAGATTAAATATAAAGGCTCCATAAAAACTTGAGGTATCGATTTTTGAGTCCTTCTCACCGTTCGACCAAACTCCTCGATAAAAATAGTTATTTTCTGGATTAAATAGTTCATTCTGTGCCGAAGTTCGAATCTTCAAAGCTTGATCTCGCCATTTTTTAGCATCTCGCGCACGATTGAGCTGTTGTGCTAAATTTGAAGCCGAATAAAGAGCTGCAAAAACAACCGAAGTCGAATAAGTCGTCGAAAGAAAATCCATCTCCCAAAGTTCATAATTAGGTTTTGGCAAATTATTTTCACCACAAAAATCAACCAAAAAATCTGCAATCGGCTTCGCTAAATCATCATAAAATTCATCCAAAATAGAATTATCGCGAAATTTTTTATAATATTGTGCAAACAAGAATAGAATTCCAGCAGTTTCATCAATCTGAATTGGTAGATTTCGCGTTTCGCCACCTTGAGAATATGGATGCCAACTAGGGCCAAGCTCGCCATTTGGTAAATATTTATGCATCATAAAACCGCCCGGTGTAAGGGAACTCTTACAAAAAGTGAAAAATCTTTGCGGCTCATCGCGATATCCAAGCCGAATCAAAGGCCAAATCGCAAAAAGTGCATCTCGTGGCCAGCAGTAAGAATAATCATCTCGAGCATAGTTAAGCATTTCGCTGTCATTACTTGCAATAGGAGCACCAGTTTTTGCAAGATGAGATTTAACTAGCATTAGGCTCTGGATAAACTTTCTCTGATATTTTAGATCTAGTTTTTTCGAAAAACGCAAAGCTGGAACAAGCCATTTTTGCCAAGATTTTTTAGTTTCGAATAAAGCTTTCGAAAAGCCTTCATCTCGCATTTTTTGAAAATTTGTTAAAGCAAGCTGGTGGTCGTCTGCGCAAGAAATAAAATATTGAAAATCTGCACTTTCGAAAACACCTAGAGAGAAGTTAAAACCAAGCACCGAGTCGGTTTGACCATGCTCAACATTTGAACCAGAAAGAATTCCATCTTCGGCATCACACCAAGAACCGAGTTTTCCTTCAACTCCAAATAATCCAACCGTATGTTGATCGAAATCTTTAAAGCCTTTTTGATTAAAATCGCCGTTAACTTTTTGCGCAGAAATAATAAACGCACGTTTTCCACGATAATGCAAGATCGCCTTTTCATCATCTTCAAGAGGTAAAAATTGTACAGTATCAGCTATATGAAAACTACTGTTAATTGCAAAATTTTGATGCAAAAATAATTGAACTTCACGTGGATAATTTGCAAGGTTTTGCACCTGAATTTTACGCGCAAAAACATCAAAATCACTAACTACAAAATCTGTAAACGTGATTTTTATCTGTAAATTATTGTTTATTGCTTCGGTTTTAGAGATTAGTGCATCTTCGAAATATTCAAAAGAGAATTGCCAATCACCATTTTGCAGCCACGAAAACTCATCACCAATTTTAATACCAACGCGATGAAAAAGATCGCGGCCAAGAGTGTGATTTTCATATCCATTGTCTGGAAAATAAAAATCACTAACCAAACCGAATTCATTTAGACCAATATTTAGGTTTCCGTTACTTAAAATCGCTGCTTTTGCCATTTTAACCTCGCTTTCTCTTAGCAAACATTAAGTTTTTGTGAAGCATTCGCGCAAATATTTTCTTTCGTTTTGGTATTTTTGGAGCTTTCGAAAAAGACTTTTTAAGAATTTTTTGCGTTTCTTGAACTTTTTTAGGCGGTAAAGGTGAAACATCTTTCAAACGAAAATCCATATCTCGCAGAGCGTCCATAAAATACAAAAACGCATCATAGGGTGATTTATATGGTGAAAAATACGCATGAACATCACCATCGTTAAAATATTTTGTACATATATAGTATGGGTGATCGCTAGTGGTTAGCCGTCGCCAATCTTCAACGAGTGCGCCATTGTAAGAATTATAAACTCGCGGTTTTAAGGCATAAAGATATTTCATTGCTTCTTGCTGCATTGAATTTCCAAGCCACGCAGTTAGATCGCGCTCAGTATCCGCCCAAGTAACGGTTTGAGGCATCGAAATTTCGGCAACAGGCTCGGCTTGAGCAGCTTCTGTAACGGTTTTAAAATCATGACTTGGATTTTTCAGCCAATTAGCAACTAAGCTTTCGAAAAAGCCAAAAATTCCAGATTCCTTCCATTGATGTTCGCCGAAAGTTTCATAATCCATGAAAAGATTAATTATATCACCACGATAGCTCGCCGATTCTAGCCAGCTGATATATTTTTCAGTTGTTAGCGGATATTCTTCCCAGTTTTGGTTTGAAAATCGAAAAGCTAAATCATCAGAAATCTTATAATTTTTTAAAAGAAGGCGAATATTTTTAGTATTTTTTGGTTTATATACAAAATTCGGCGAACGCCACCCCAGCACAGGATCCCAGCCTTCAGTCAAAATTGCTTTAAAGCCAAAATCATCCGCCCATCTACCTAATTCGTCATTATAAGAAAGTTCTGTGTTTCGAAAAGATGTCGTTTCCACGCCGAAAACTTCACGAATCTTTGCTTGATGCGCACGAACTTGCGCCTCAAACTCCTCGCGATCAAAAAAGAAGGCTAAACTGTGATAATAAGTTTCTGCAACAATTTCCGCTCGGCCAGTTTGGACTAGACGTTTAAAACTCTCAAGAACATCTGGCGCAAATTGCTGAGCTTGATCAATAAAAGTGCCCGTTATCGAAAAAGAGAATTTGAATTCAGGGTGACGAGCTAAAAGTTTTTCAAGTAGGTTATTCATTGGGATGTAAGATTTCTCAGCTACTTTTCGAAAAATTTCACCATTACTTTGGCGCTTCAAACCTTTTTCTTCACTAAAATAATCTCTGTTTTTGCCAACATTAAAAATAGTTTGATCATCGCGAACTCGCCATGGCTGATGAACATGGAGATATAGAACAATCGATTTTTTAGCCATTTTTTTCCTCTGTTAGATGTATGAATTCATCCATAATTTGGTCGGCAATATCACTCCAAGAAATTTTATTATATTCTTTTCGAACGCCTTTTTTAAGATTATTTAGAAGTTTTTTATTTACCGAAACTTCATAAATTTGATTTGCAAGCTTTTTAGTATCCCAAAAATCGTAGCGCAAAATATTTTGCAAAACTTCACCAACGCCAGACTGTTTTGAGATAATTAACGCGTTGTTAAAGTGTGCTGCTTCAAGGGCTGTTAACCCAAAAGGCTCATTAACCGAGCTCATCACGAAAACATCCGCAACCCCATAAGCATCGCGCCATTTGTCTCCGCGCAAAAAGCCAGTGAAGAAAATTTTATCCGCAATTCTAAAATCGCTAGCCATTTTAATAAGCTCGTTGCGCTGCTCACCATCACCAACAAGGAGAAGAGCGATTTTCGGGTTCCTTGAAGCCGCTTCAGCCATGGCTCGCATTAAATATGTTAAACCTTTCTGAACAGTAAAACGAGTTAAAGTCATCACAACTGTATAGCCTTGTGATTTTAAATATTCAAGATAGCGATAACTTCGCTCATCGTAGTCTTGTGGGCTAGCAAGTGTTGAAGTTTCGATTGCATTATAAACAACCTCGACTTTTTCTGGAGAAACTTTATATTTATCAATTATTACATCTCGTGTATTTTTCGAAACAGCAAAAACCTTATCTGAATTGCAAATTCCAGCGTATTCAATATCGTGAATTTGTTGATTGCCAGATGTTCCACCAGAGCGATCAAATTCAGTGGCATGAATATGTGTGATTAGTGGAGCGCCTGTAAGTTCTTTTGCTAGCATTCCAGCTTCCATTGTAAGCCAATCGTGCGCATGAATTACATCTGGTTTATTTTTTGGATTGGCTAAATATTCACGAATAAAATTACAATATTCAGTCTGAATTGATCGAATATCTGGTAAAAATTTTGAAACATTATGACTTGAGCGTGTCCATCGCGGAGAATCATAAGCACCAGCACCAAATTTATGAATTTCAGAAAAATTTGTAGCATTTAAAACTTTCATAAATTTGATTTCGGTATGTTTGTTTTTATACGGAACAACAAAATCAATATCGGCGCCATTTTTAGCAAGCGCTTTCGCCATATAGAAACAAGCTACACCCAAACCACCACTGTTATGCGGAGGAAGCTCCCACCCGAGCATTAATATTTTCATTTTTCACCTTTACGATTAAACTTTATGGTTCCATTTTAGCAAATCTTAAAAGAAAACGCAAGCGCTTTAAGACTTTGTTTTTCGAAAAGTTAGCGATTAGATATTAGGCGAAAATTGTTTCATTTCCTTAACGCATTTTTTGTAATCTGGGCAATATTTTGAAACTTCGGCCCAAAATTTTTCGGAATGATTCATTTGCCGCGTATGACAAAGTTCATGTATAATTACATAATCAATTAGATGATGTGGTAAATTCATTAGAGCGATATTCAGTGAAATTGTACCACTTGAAGAACATGAACCCCAGCGTGTGCTGGTATGCGAAAACCGCAATTTTTTAAAATAAAAGCCGTATTTTTCCGCCAAAAAATTAATTCGGCGCAGAAGATATGCCTTAGCCTGCTTTCGAAGAATTTTGGCGACGATTTTTCGAATTTCAGCCTGAACAATTGGGCTTTCAAAAGGTAAATTTTCGGGAATTTGAAATAAAATCTGATTTCCTTCATTTGAAATTTTGATTTCTTCACCCGAAAATTTTCGCAAAAAAAGCGTGTGAGTTTTACCAATTAAATCTCCATCTTGATAAGAGTTTTTAGCGTTATGCGTTGCGAGCATTTTTCGAATTTCATCGCGATTGCCATTAACAAGCCGCCGAACGGCAAATTCTGGCGAATAATAGGGAATTGATGCGCGCAAACTTCCATCAACACCAACAGAAAGTTTCACGGAGCGAGCGAGTTTGTTTTTTCGAATTTTAATTTCGCCAAACTCTTTATCGACTATAGCCATAAAAATATTATAACACTTTTAAAAAGAGTTATCAAAATCGATTGCCACGTTTCAACATTTCTAATTCTTCGAGTTTTAGTCGAACGTCTTTGCGCTTAGCAAAAATAATAAACGATAAAATATAAATTATCACATATGCAAAAGGCATGGCAATAAGACCACCGAGCCATGTACCAACCATGGCAAAATTCATAGTGTCTAATGTAATATAAACAGTTGCAATCGATATAACTACGAATATCCCTACAAAGATATTCAAAACACGCCGATGACTTTTAATCTTATTTTGTAAAATTTCAGGATTTTCAAGCTTCCTAACCCTAAAATACCCTAAAATAGCAATAAGAAATCCACCTAGCATAAAAGCAAATAGCAACACTGCAAACATAAACACTAGAAAAAAATAAAAATGAAAAAAATAGTAATAAAATTAATATCCATAACATAACCACTATACACTAGAATAAAACAAAAAACAATGACAAAATAAAAAAACACCATTTCTGGTGTAAAAAGGCAAATTTGGCACGGGCAGAGAGATTCGAACTCCCGACACCAGGTTTTGGAGACCTGTGCTCTACCAACTGAGCTATGCCCGTATGAAACCATTTTAGCATAAAAAAGTTGAAAAGTGAAGAGCTTTTTAATTATTTTCCTTATCTATTGACAAAAAGTATCTTTTGTGGTAGAATACTAACTAGTTAAAAGCTTACTTTCAAAATTGAGCTTTTAGCTCGTATTTTACAAAGTTGGCTTTTGCAAGTATATTTTTCAGAAAAGGAGACCAAAAAAATGGCTGAAGTAATAAATTGGGTTCAGACCCAAAACCAAGAAAAACTCGCTGGAATTGGTAAGTATCTTGAAAGAAAAGTGATGCCAAAAATATCACAATCTAAAGTCGCAGAGAATCTTGAAAAAGCTTACCAGAAAAACGACATTAAAGAGCTGGTCTTTTGGCTAGCTTATGCGAAGTTTTACAGTTTTGATGTATTGGAAGGGCGCAAGTTCTTTAAGAAAATCGAAAAAGAATGGCCTTCAAGTCATTGCTCCGAACTAGCGAACGAATTTCATTTCTTGAATAAGATTTATTCAGAACGATACACTGAGCGCAATAATAGTACTCAAATGTATAATTATTCTGCGTTACTCGCGAAATTCTCACGAGTGTAGCCAACTAATAAGCCCGAAATAATCGGGCTTTTTCTTTTTTCGTTTTTTTATTCAGCGAACTGTGAGTTGTATAGCTTGGCATAGACACCATTTTTCGAAAGCAATTCTTTATGAGAACCTTGTTCAACAATGTTTCCGTGCTCCAAAACTAGAATTAAATCAGCGTTTCGAATTGTTGAAAGGCGGTGCGCAATCACAAAGCTTGTACGACCGTGAGTTAAATTATCCATTGCAGATTGAATGGCCGCTTCCGTTCTCGTATCAACAGAACTGGTTGCTTCATCAAGAATCAACATCGGCGAATCTGCTAAAATCGCACGCGCGATCGTAAGAAGCTGTTTTTCGCCAGCCGAGATATTATCAATATCTTCAGAAATAACTGTATCGTATCCTTGCGGTAAAGTTCGAATAAAGTGATCAGCATGAGCAGCTTTTGCAGCCTCAACAATTTCTTCACGAGTAGCATCGGGCTTTCCGTAAGCCAAGTTTTCGGCAATTGTGCCATTAAACAACCATGTATCTTGTAGAACCATTCCAAAAAGGGAACGAACATCGTGACGCGACATTTTTGAAGTGTCAATTCCATCGATTGTAATTTTTCCGCTATCGATATCATAAAATCGCATCAAAAGATTCACGAGCGTAGTTTTTCCGGCGCCAGTTGGGCCAACAATTGCTACGTTTGAGCGTGGTGCAATTTTTGTACTAAAATTAGTAATAATTGGCTTGTTTTTCGAATATGAGAAATTAACTTTCGAAAACTCTACCGCGCCATTAACTTCTTTTGGCAGTGTTTTTGAAATTTCAACAAAAGTTTCTTCTTCAGCATCAAGAAAGCCAAAAACTCGTTCACAAGCTGCAACAACGGTTTGAACACTTGTCATTGAATTTGCAATATTCGAAATTGGCTGTGTAAATCGACTCATATATTGCATAAAGGCCGTAATATCACCAATCGTCATTTGGCCATTCACCGCACGCACACCACCAACAACCACCACTGTTAGCGTAGAGATATTATTTATAAATGCCATAATCGGATAGAGAAGACCGCCAAAGAATTGCGATTTCCAAGATGAATTATACATTTTATTATTAATTTTTTCGAAATCTTTAACCGATGATTTTTCGCCGTTATAAACTTTGATAACTTCGTGCGAAGAAAGCATTTCCTCAGTGTGAGAAATTAGACCCGAAGTAAATTTTTGCAAATCCGTAAAATAAACTTGGCTAAATTTTGAGATAACTAAAATTACACCAACCGAAAAAACACCTGTCGCGAGCGCAATCAAGCTCATTTGCCAACTAATCGAAACCATCATGAAAGTTACGCCAATTATCGTAATGATCGAGTAAGAAAGCTGATTTAAACTCTCACTTAAGCTATTGCTGAGTGTTTCGATATCGTTTGTGATAATCGAAACCGTGTCGCCAGTTTTATGTTTGTCGAAATATGAAAGTGGTAATCGTGTAATTTTTTTCGAAGACTCATCACGTAGCTTGAAAACGATTTTTTGAACCATTTGACCCATAATCCAGTTTTGCGCATAACTAAAAGTTCCTGAACCGATATAGATAGCAATAAGCAAAAAACCAAATTCAGCAATTTTCGAAAAATCAGGATTAAAATGAACCGCACCCGCACGAATTTCGACTCTCTTTGTGATTAAATTGATCATTTCGCCAACAATTTGTGGGCCAACAATTGCTGAAATTGAGCCCAGAATTGTCATAATTACAAAAAACGTAATCGAGATTTTAAACGGCAAAAAATATTGCAAAAGTCGCAAGACCGTCTTTAACGAAAGCTTATTTTTTTGATTTTTCGCCATTATTTTTCTCCTTTCTTAGATTTTTTCGCAACTGCTTGTTTCAAGCTTTTTTTAGCTATTTTTTTCGAAACAGAAACTGCTTTTTTAGCCGCCTTTTTAGTTTTCGAAACAGTTTTTTGCTTTTCGAAATCTTTAATTTGCGCTTCAATTTCTTCATCAGAAAGTTGAGACGAGGCAATCTCGCGGTAGATTTCGTTGTCTTCGAGAAGTTCGCCGTGCGTACCAATTCCGACAATTTTTCCGCCATCAAGTACAATAATTTTATCGGCTTGCATAATTGAAGTCACGCGTTGCGCCACGATAAATTTGGTTTGTGATTTAGTTTTTGTAGCAAGCTCAGCACGAAGTTTAGCGTCAGTTTTATAATCAAGCGCCGAGAAGCTATCGTCGAAAATTAAAATTGGAGCTTTTGAAGCAATCGCGCGCGCAATCGAGAGGCGCTGTTTTTGTCCACCAGAGAAGTTTTTACCACCTTGTGAAACTTTTTCGTTTAAGTCTTCAGGCAATTTTTGTACAAAATCCCAAGCTTGGGCAATTTTTAAAGCTTCAATAATCTCTTCATCTGTTAGATGTTTTGAAGAGCCGTAGTTTATATTTTCACGGATATTTCCAGAAAAAAGGCTAGCTTTTTGCGGAACATAGCCAATCAAATTGTGAAGTTCGCTTTGTTTTAGGTCGCGGATATCCACGCCGCCAAGCTTAATTTTACCTTTTGAAACATCATAAAACCGTGGTATTAATTTTGCGATCGTAGACTTTCCAGAACCGGTTCCGCCAATCACCGCAATAGTTTGACCTTGTTGAACTTCAAAATTAATACCTTCGAGAACAGCTTCTTCGGAGTCTGGATATGCAAAACTAACATTTTCGAAAGCAAGCTCGAAAGTTTTTGGCGCTTTTTTGGTTTTTGCCTTATCTTTAATTAGAATTTCTTCATCGAGAATTTCACTCAATCGCTTGATAGCAACATTCATTCGTGGAATTGACATAAAAATCATCGAAAGCATAACAAACGCAAAAGTTACCTGAGCCAAATATTGAGTTAGAGAAGCTACATCACCGATTGAAATTTCGCCAGATTTCACGAAGTATGAACCAATCCAAGCAATTGCAACCAAACCAAGGCCAGAAACCATTGTCATATATGGAGAGATTAAACCAAAAATCCTTTCGAAAAAGACATTCATTTTCAACATCTCGGTATTAATTTCGCCGAATTTTTCTTCTTCAACCTTTTCTTTTCGATAAGCTCGAATCACCCTTAAGCCAGTGATTGTTTGGCGAGTTTGCATATTTAATTTATCGAGTTTTGTTTGAAAAATCTTCAATTTTGGTACAGCAAAAACACCAATAATTGTAGTTAAAACAATAATCGAAAAAACTGTAATTGCCATGATCCAGCTCATTGAACCAGAAATCGCCAAAGTGTTAATTATCGCACCAGCACCAATAATTGGTGCATAAATGCCCATTCGCATAATCATTGTGAAGGTTTGTTGGAATTGGCGTGCGTCATTAGTGATTCGCGTGGTAAGGCTTGCAACAGAGAACTTGCCGAATTCGCTCATTGAAAAATCTTCAATTTTCTTAAAAGTTTCATGACGAATATCACGCGCCATCGCTCCAGCCGAACGACTTGCGAAAAAAATTCCGGCCAGCATCAAAACACCGCTCAAAAGAGAAAGTCCAATCATATGAAAACCGTTCGAATAAATTGCTTCCATATTTTTCATAGCAACGCCCTGAGTGATAATTTTTGAAGTGTATTGAGGGAGTTCAAGGTTGATTTTAGCAGAGAATACCGTAAAAATAAGCATCAAACTTAAACTTAGCCAATATTTTTTAGCAAATTTAAAAATAAATTTTAGCATAATTCCTTTCGTTTTTATGGTTTATAGATTTTAATCGGTTTAATTATCTTAACATATTTTTTCGAAAATTAAAAGAGCCGCAACTTGCGGCTTAACAAAAAATATTACAGAGGGTATTCTTTTACCCTTCCGGTTTGACCACAGGCCTTACATGGAAAAGGGGTTGCGCCTACAAATCCTCGAACCATTTCCCATCCAGTACCTTCGCAGGTTGGGCACTCTTTGGTTTTTTCGTGAGGTTTTGGGAAAACCATATTCTTTCTCCTTTTAGAAAGTTTCAAAGCTTATAGTTGTTTCCGCAACCCTTGAATTTAAGCTTCTAGAGATACTATACTATATTTCTATGTTTTAGTCAAGTATATTATAGTTATTTCGAAAAATATATTGACTTTAATTTTTATGTATGATAATATTTTTAATTGTGATATGATCAATTCATGAATCACCAAATCAGGTATGAATCCTGCGAACCTTAGGAGGAAATGTTATGGAACATTTTAAATTTATTTGTTTTACCGATCCAGATTCTGAGTGTGATAATTGCAACAGCCAAGGCGGTGGAGATTGCCCTCAATGTGATGATTGGTAGAGTATACAAGGGTAGAGCATAGACTCTACCTATTTTAATTAGGAGATACTATTATGAAATTTAAAATTAGATTTTATGCATTTTTTGCTTTTTTAACCAATAAAAGAAAGCATTTATGGCTGAGTTTTTACCCAAAAATTAACGACAAAATTTGGCTCGTAATTTTTAAATTATTCTTTTCGAAAAATATGATTATAGCTTTGAAAGAAAATAAATCTAAAACTAAAGTTAGAACTGACATTTTTCTGTTTCGAAACCCTAAAAATGCCGAGAAATTCAAACAAGCACAAAAATTATCCTGGAAAGGAAACGAAGACGAAAAAAATCGGTTATATGGCGAAGCTCTTGATTATCCAGATTTTGCGATTTTAGATTTTTCAGAATTATTGAAAGAGCGCAAAAAAGATAATGGCGGAAAAACTAAGGTTGGCGATAGGTTAAGTTTTAGCTGCTTTAAGTATGGATATGAAGGTTTTGTTTTTAAGCCAGAAAATCTTTCAAAAATTTTAGATTGGAGCAAAGAACAAAAAATACCGCAGAAAAATATTGAGATTGAAATATTTAATCACCGAATTAAAAAATGGCAAAGTCTTTCAAAAAATGAAATTAAAGAACTTTTAGAGTCAAAAAATCCACTAAAAACTTCTGAAAAAATAGCAAAAAATAGAGAATAATTTTTGTCAGCTTTTTAAAAATGTGTTATACTATTAAAGATGAATAATGAAATTATCTATCTTGATCATGCTGCAACAACACCAGTAAGCGAAAAAGTTTTGGCTGCGATGTTGCCTTATTTTAGTGAAAAATTTTATAACCCGAGCGCACCTTATGTTCAAGCTTTAGAAGTTCGAAGGGATTACGAGGATGCAAAGCATCTAATTGCGCAAAATATCGGCGCAAAAAGTGACGAAATCGTAATGACCGCTGGCGCAACCGAAAGTATCAATTTAGCATTTTCAGCAGCCTCGAAAGATGCAGGAGATGAAATTCTCGTGGGCGAATTTGAACACCATGCGGTTTTGAATTCGGCCGAAAAATACGGTGTCCAAAAACTTGTGAAAATTAAAAAAGATAGCATAATCGACCTTGAAGATTTGCGTGCAAAAATTTCACCAAAAACAAAGATTGTTTCAGTTATGCTTGCAAATAATGAGACAGGCGTAATTCAGCCAATTTCGAAAATTGCCGAAATTATTCGTGAAGAAAGAATGCGCCGACTTTCAAATGGTGAAAAGACGCCAATCTACCTTCACTCCGATGCCAGCCAAGGTGTTGGTCAGCTTGACATTTCCGTTTCACGACTAGGTGTTGATATGCTCACCTTAAATGCAGGAAAAATCTACGGTCCAAAACAAACTGGCCTTTTGTGGGCAAATCGCGAAATTCAATTTAACGCACAGATTGTTGGTGGTGGCCAAGAACGAAATTTGCGTAGTGGAACCGAGAATGTACCAAGTGTGATTGGTTTTGCGAAAGCAATGCAGCTAGCCGAAAAACATCGCAAAAAAGAAAATGAGCGACTTCGAAAATTAAAGGAATTATTCAAAAAAACTTTAATCGAAAACTTTTCGAATGAAGAAATGGTTTTTCTTGGAAATCCAAAAAAACAGCTTGCAAGCCATATTTCAGTATCTTTTCCCGGAATTGACGCTGAGCGGATGGTTTTTGCGCTCGAAACGCAAGGGGTTTTAGTGGCTACAGGTTCAGCTTGTGCGGCAAATAAAGGTACACGCTCACACACTTTAACTGCAATGGGTTTGAGCGATTCTGAGGCTGATGGAAGCTTGCGGATTTCGCTAGGAAAACTTTCGAATGAAGAAAACATAAAGCGTGCATCTGAAATAATTTCGAAAACTGTACGAGCTGAATTTGAGAGGATTCAAAAGTAAATGGTAAAAATTATTACTTGGATTTTAGCCTTCGTGGGTTTAGTTGCAGTCTTTATTATTAGCACAACTTTGATTATTAGTGATAAAAATCGGCTCGCTGAAATTTGTCCAAACTACAAAAAAGGTGAATGTTCTCAAAAAATTGATGCAGTTATAGCGATTTCTGGCGGAAATACTGCTTTAAGAACTCGTGAGGCAATTGAAATTTTTAAATCGGTTGAAGCTAAAAAGTTGATTTTTTCAGGTGCAAACTCTAACCCTAAAATTTTAAGTGATGCACGCCAAATGGCAAATTTAGCACGAAAACAAGGAGTTTTAGAAGAAGAAATTCTACTCGAAGAAAAGGCTCAAAACACTCATCAAAACGCACAATATACAGCAAAAATCATCAAGCAAAACGGCTATAAACGAATAGTTCTGACCACTTCAAAGTACCACCAAGCACGAGCGAAATTAGAATTCGAAAAAGCGCTCGAAGGATCTGGGGTTGAAGTAATTTCAGCACCAGTCTCAAATGATCCAGACTGGAGTAATCTTTGGTGGACAAATTCACGCGGATGGTAGCTTTCGATGAGTGAACTTTTTGGAATTTTTAGATTTTATATAGGAGCATAAAAATGGATAAGTCAAAAATTAAAGTATATGTTGGAATGAGTGGTGGTGTAGATTCTTCTTTAACCGCAGCGCTTTTAAAAGAGCAAGGCTATAATGTTATAGGTGTTTATATGAAAAACTGGACACAAGATCTACCTGGAATGAAATGTCCCTGGGCAGAAGATTTAGCGGATGCGAAAAGGGTTGCTGTTCAACTTGGCATTGATTTTAAAGTTTTCGATTTCGAAAAAGACTATCGTGAAAAAGTCGTTCAATATATGCTCGACGAGTACGCAATAGGTCGCACACCGAATCCAGACATTATGTGCAACCAAGAAGTTAAGTTTAAGCTATTTTTAGAAGCAGCCCTTGAAGATGGTGCAGATTTAATTGCGACCGGGCATTATGCGGGTGTTCGAAACGCCTTTACTGAAAATACTGGCGACAGTTTTGATTTTTCGAAAAGCGGAAATGGTGAACTTTTACGCGCTAAAGATGAAAACAAAGATCAAACCTACTTCTTATATCGAGTGCGCGGTGAAGCTTTAGGGCGAACATTGCTTCCACTCGGCAAATTCACTAAGCCAGAAGTGCGCGAAATGGCAAAAGAGCGTGGTCTTTTTACTGCGCGCAAAAAAGATTCGCAAGGAATTTGCTTTGTTGGCAAAATTGGAATTCGCGACTTTTTAAAACAGTTTATACCGGAACAAAAACCCGGCAAAATTATCAATAAAAACACGGGAGAAGTTCTTGGCTGGCACGACGGAGCAATTTTTTACACCTTAGGTCAACGCCACGGCTTGAATATTGGTGGCGGCTTGCCATTTTATGTCTGTGGAAAAAATATGCAAACCAACGAGGTTTTCGTCACGACAGACATAAACAACGGTGAGCTTTGGGCGAAAGAAATCAACGTTTCGGCACTACATTGGATTAATGAAAAAGCTGAAGACGGTACAGGAATTCAAGTTCGAATTCGCCACCGCGCACCGCTTGTTAATGCAAAAATCTTTTTCGAAAACGATGGAACCGCAAAAATTAAACTTACAGATGAGCAACGCGCTATTACTAGTGGTCAGAGTGTTGTATTTTATTCTGGTGAAGTTTGTTTGGGCGGCGGTATCGTAATTTAATATTGACATTTTTATATTTTTATGGTAGAATACTAAAGCTAAATTTAAACTTTCTGGTTTAAGCTTAAGTATTTTACAAAGGGGTAAAAGATATGTCAATTCTAAATTGGTTCAAATCGGCTCTCAGTATATATAAAGCAAAACAAAAGCTCTATCGCGAGAATTACTTCTCGGAAGAATTTTTGATAAATACACTTCAAGATGTTGGCTTTCAGTCAGTTGAAGTTTTAGTACCAACTGAAGAAGGAGCGATAGATTTAGGAGCGAAGCTTTTTGATAAACGGGGAAATTCATTCATAATCTCAGTTCATCATCTAGGCAATGAGTTAAATTTCTCAGCGCGGCCTAAGGTTATTGATGAACGAGTTCCCAAAAATGCAAACTGCATTTCTGTGACATATACTTATTTTCCAAAATATATCGTCACAAGCGAAAAAAAGGATGGTTTGGTTTTCGGCAACCAAAGCCAAGTTAACCTCTTTCGAGAGTGTAAGAGTAAAGCTAACTTGCTTTTCGAAGATCTCGAAGATGAGCTCAATCGCCACAGATGAAGATTTTTATTATCCCAGCAAAAAGCTGGGTTTTTTCTTGATTTTTTTACTCTTTAATCATATAATTAAAATCTAGTTCTTTTCACGGAGGTATTTAAAAATGACTGAGTTATGTTTCAAGAAAGAGGTAGTCGAAAAATTACTTCTAGAGGCTGGATTTTCGGATATTGAAAGCTCTAAAATATCATGCTTTGAAGAAGAAGATTTTTTTCGAACAGAGGCTTTTCTAAATAAAGGCTGTTCGCGAGAAATATTTATATTAATTGGAAGCTTAGGCGGTGAAATGGCAATCCATATGCAAAGTAGTACAAATTTAAAGATACTAAATTTACGACAGGTTATATTGCAAATAGAAAAAGGAGGGATTAATGAGCGAGATGGAATGACTTTAAACGCCTTTAACTCAAAAAGCATATTTTATGAAGCAAACAGAAAACTTACTCAATTTATTCAAAATCTAAAAGAAATAATCCAATAATTTTTGCCCGAGTTTTGCTCGGGTTTTTATATTGAAAATATAATATAAAAAGGTTATAATAAGCTTATGCTTAGAAAAAATTTTCAAAAAAATGGTTTCACAATCATTGAAGTTGTTTTAGTTCTCGCAGTCGCTGGATTAATATTTTTAATGGTATTCTTAGCACTACCAGCACTACAACGCTCACAGAGAGATACGCAAAGAAAAAGTGATATTGCCCGTCTTAAAGCAGCATATCAACATTATAAGGCAAACAATAAAGGAGGCATAAACTTAAGCGCAGGCAATTATGTAGAAAACTTCAATAATTTTATGAACACATATATGCGTGCGAATGGTGAAAACTTTAAAGACCCTAGTGGTGCGGATTACCATTTCGCAGAAGGCCCTTGGGGATTTACTGGCGGGAATGCAGGTGATGGCCTACTTTCAATAAACCCTATTAACAAGTGCGGCAATGGTACGGAAGGACGAGCACATCATCAAACTGGACTCGGTGATATTGCTGTTCATTTTAAACTCGAGACTGGAGGAATTTATTGCGTTGATTTCAATGAATAAAAAGCTTGCATTTTATTTTAAAATCTGATAAAATAACTGTTGAGTTTCCTCTTTTTAGTGAATAAATGTGTGTATTAAGGAGTTCAGCTAAAAAGGTAAAGACATTTTTCGAAGATGCTGTTTCGAAAAATATGAGGCACTCTTTAAAAACTTTATCAACTTTTGAAGAGTGAAAATTATTAAATATAATTTAAGGGAGAATTGATGCCAACAATTAATCAATTAGTGCGAAAACCTCGAAAGACCGCTGCGAAAAAATCAAAATCACCAGCACTTGGTCGAATTCATAATGCACTAAAAACTAAATATTATGCACAAAGTGCACCTCTAAAACGCGGTGTTTGTGTTAAAGTTACAACAAAAACGCCTAAAAAACCTAACTCAGCGCTTCGAAAAGTTGCTCGTGTTCGTTTGACAAATGGTCACGAAGTTTGGGCTTATATCGGTGGTGAAGGACACAATCTTCAAGAGCACGCCGTAGTTTTGGTTCGCGGTGGACGTGTGCCTGACCTTCCAGGTGTGCGATACCATATCGTGCGTGGCGCTCTTGACCTTCAAGGTGTTTCAGATCGTAAACAAGGCCGTTCAAAATACGGTGCGAAGAAGGAGAAATAAAGATGCCCCGAAAAGTTACCAAAAAACTACAGCGAGAACTAAAACCAGATCGAAAATATCAATCAATTTTAGTTCAACGATTGATCAACAAATCTATGCTTGATGGCAAAAAACTTACTGCCGAAAAAGCTGTTTATAAAGCTCTTGAAACTGCTGCTAAAAAACTTGACAGCGAAAATCCGCTTGAAGTTTTCGAAAAAGCTTTGAAAAATGTTTCGCCAGCATTCGAAGTTAAATCTCGACGCGTTGGTGGTGCAAACTATCAAATCCCATTCCCAGTTCAAGGTCACCGACAACTTCACTTTGCTTTTAGCTGGTTGGTTCAAGCGGCACGCGCACGAAGTGGAATGCCTTATAGTCAACGTTTAGCACTTGAAATTGTTGATGCATACAATGAAACTGGCGCAGCCTTTAAAAAGAAAGAAGATACCCACAAAATGGCAGAAGCCAACCGAGCTTTTGCACACTTTGCACGAGGCTAATTTAAATAAAAAATCACTCTTCCCAAAGGGTGATTTTTTATTTTTACAAGAAAAGCATAAATGATTTGAAGTTTTCAACAAGATATGATAAAATCATTTAGAAAGGAAAAAATGGATAGAACGAGAAATGCATATCGACGACTTGGTCGAATACATAAAATTTATCACGGAGGAAGAATTTCGAAAGATCGCCTCGTTGGTTTAATTGATGGCGCCACAGCAATTATTATTACACTCATGGTGCTTGAGATTCAGCTACCTAAATCAGCTAAAGATTTAACTCAGCTGCAGAATTTTGGATTTGCAATCTTAATTTATTTCGCAAGTTTTGTGATTGTTGGAATTCAATGGAATCGTCATCATCATATTTTAGACAGAGTCGAAAAAGTTACAAATAGCTTCATTTGGAAAAATATGATTTATGTTTTCTTTTTATCACTCATTCCACTATTCATGCGCTGGATTCTTTCTTCGCCAACAGACGTTTTACCTGCTTTTTGCTACGCAATGGTTTACCTTTTTACAGATCTGGGAATGCGTTGGATTACAGCAAGTGCTCTGGGCGAGAATACGGGCTTCTTTCATGGAGAGAATCGCAGGGCTCAAAGGAGCTACCATTTAATTCGCACGGGAATGATGATTCTGTGGATTGCAATTATTGCGTTCGTATCAATTTTTCTACCGCAGGTTGAGATTTTCTTTTTGATTGTTTTACCGGTGGTAATTTCACTATTTACAGTTTTCGAAGATGAAAAGGAGGAGAAAGAAAATGGTAGGTGATATGGTTAGTATAATGGCTCTATATGGTATTTTTCTGATAATTTTAGGAATTACGCAATTTGCACTTTCAATTTGGGCTATTATTGAAATTGTAGTGTTCGATAAAAAATATAAAAGTCAGACACTAGAAATTAGTGACATTAAGAGAGTTTCTTCAGCTTTACCTCTTGGATTAGGTTTAATTGGCTTGATTCTTTTCTTCACAGTAGTTAAGCCTGCTATTAAAAATGACCCTGTCGCAAATAAAAAATCAAATTTATTTTTCTGGATTCCATATATCGTATCTAATGTCTTGATCATTTCTCTTTTCATTCTATTTAATTTAGTCCCAACAGAAATAGTGGCAGATAGAATTAGTAAAATACCTAATAATCAAAATTCAGGTATCCTAGATGATAAAGAGTTTTTCGACAAAGATAAAATAGCGGAGCGAACACAAAAAGCCAAAGAGTTGGGAAAGTTTATTTCGGAAGAAGGTGGTTTTGCAGTTAAAGCTCAAAACTGTGACAACTTCACAAAACAGGATGACGACAAAAATAATGCAATTGGTTATATTTGCGCCACTCCAGATTTATCAAATAATACAGTAAACGCCTATATCGTTGGATACACCGATACTGATGAAAAGTTTGAAGATATCAAAAATGTTAGTGATGACGAATTAGTAAAAGCAGCTCTGAGCGGAGTTGGCGGTAGCTTTTCAGAACATGTGTCAGAGAAAGACTTTAAAACTACAAACTTTAAGGGGATGCGTGCAGTCGAGGGAGACATATCAAACGGCAGTCAGCATATTAAAATCATAACTGCAACAGGCAAAAAAGATAAATCAGGTAAAGCTAGAACATTCTTTATTGCAACAGCCTCAAATGGAGATAACAGTTTTAACGAACAGAATTTTAAAAATTTTACTGATTCTTTCGAGAGATTATAGCTACATACAGTAAAAATAGCCCTATAAGGGTTATTTTTACTATTTTGAGCAAAAAAACAATATCTTCGCTCCAGAATATTTTTTTTCACTAATTAAAGTTAAATTTTCTGTTTCGAAATTCTCAATTTCTTTTGGTTGCGATAAAATCAAAGTTCCACCAGATTTCAACCTTTTTGAAAGCTTATTTATTGTTGGGAATTGAGGATCGTAATATGGTGGATCTGCAAAAATCACATCAAAAGTCAAGTTTTCCAAAAGATCACCCCGCTCAAGTCGAGATTCGCTAGAATTAAGCCAATTAGAAACACTACTGCGTATCAATTTAACTTTACCAGCTTTTTCATTTTTTTCGATAATTTTCATATTCTCAGATAGGATTTTTTGTGCTAATCTATTCTTCTCAATAAAAATTACCTTTTTAGCACCGCGAGAAATAGCCTCAAGACCCAAAGCTCCAGTTCCGGCAAAAGCATCAAGAACTTCAGCATCTTGAATTTCTGCCTGAATTGAATTAAAAATTGCATTTCTAGCTCGCTCGCTCATCGGGTGAGTTTGTCGAGAATTTGGTGATGTAATTCTATGATTTTTAAAAATTCCCGAAATCAGCCGAATATTCATTTTTTCTCCTTATTTTCAATTTTTGAAATTTCAAAATCACTATAAAAAGCTCGGCGGATTCCTTCAAACCATCCAAGTGCAACTATTTTCGAAATTTCAGGCAAAAGTTCATATTTAGTTTCTCGCGCTAAAATAGTTGTCCATCCCTTTTTCAAATATCTTTCATAATACTTTTGGTCAGCCACCCACTTGATTTTTTCTTCAAAAAGATCCATAAAATCTCCGTTTAAAACTCGCAAAATCTCTTCATCAGTTGGAGTTTGCATAATTTTCTTTGCGGCAATTGAAGTTATCATCGTGGCAACACCCATCTCGTAAAGCATATGTGAGCTCATTACACCTTTAGGTCCAATATATTCCCAGTTCTTTAAAATCCGCTCGCGCCAATTTTCTCCAGAAAGAAACATCTTTTTAATCAGCTTATCGCGCTCTTCGGGTTTTTTCCCAGAAATTTCAATAATTTTATCCGTCATCGGGAACTGGTGGGCTGGCGTCAAAGCATCAGTTATTGCATGCGCCATCCAGCCAGCCTCAAAACTCGCTCGCACAAAATTTCCTTCATTCAAAGCTTTCGAAATATTAAAAAGATGATTCTCAACATAATTTTGAATTGGCGTTAAATCACCATAAGGTTCAACAAAATGCCAAGGCTCATCTCTACCAGGCGACTTTGTTTTAATTCCATCCGGGCCGCCATTTCCTTCGAAAATTAAAATTTCATCAATCTTAGGAAAGTGAATTTTTGAAAATTTTGGATTTTTTGAAATAATTTCGCGCAAAACCAACCGAGCTGCACGATCAATCTTTTGATGAGTTCCGGCAATCTTATCTGCCTTTTGAAAAGGAGTCGCTCTTGAATACATATAAATTATTTTATCATTTTTCAAAATAAAAATCAAAAGTTGAATTTTAATTTTGCTTGTGTTAAAATGGAACAAATGAGTAAAATTGCGAAATATCTAAATGGACATATTATTGGCGAAGTTTCAGCTCGCGAAACTCGATTAAAGCAGTTTTCAACTGACCGAAGCTTTCTTAAAATTCAACCAGAATTAGTGGTTTACCCGCGTTTCAATGAAGATATTCAAAAAATAATGCGATTTTCTTGGCAGTTGGCCGAAAAAGGCCATATTTTTGGAGTTACTACACGAGGCTACGGCGGAAGCACTGATGGTTCTTCGATCGGCAAGGGAATTATTTTAGACATTTCACGACATATCAATAAAGTTAAAGAACTTGATTTGAGAGCAAAAACCGTTCAGGTTCAAGCCGGCGCTAATTTTCAAAAATTAAATCTCGCAATCGCTTCGCAGGCAATGGAAATACCACAAAGCCCAGCTGGCGAAAGACTTACAGTCGGTGGCGCAATTGCAATGAATCTACCGAGTGAAAAATTTAATTATGGAGATTTAGTCAATTCAGTTAGTGAAGCGGAAGTTGTTCTAAGTAATGGCGATATTATTAATATTGGTAAAATTTCTCGAAAAGAATTAAGTGAAAAAACTGCACTTTCAAATTTTGAAGGAGAAATCTACCGCAAAATTGACACTTTAATTGAAGATAATTACAACTTAATTCAACAAATTGATGGGGACTCAAGTTTTGGCTATTCTGGAATTGCAAACGTAAAGGGCGAAGATGGAACCTTTAATTTAATTCCGCTTTTCTTCGGTTCACTCGGAACATTAGGCGTTATCACTGAAGTAAAGATTCAAACAAGATACATTATAAATGAAACCAACTTCATGGTTGTAAGTTTTTCGAATCGCGATGATGCACGCGATTTTAATGATGAAATTGCTAAATTTGCACCAGATATAGTTGAATTATTTGACGGTAAAATGTTTGAAGCTGCTGTTGCTTCTGGAAAAAAATACCAATTTTATCTTGACAGGAATTCACAAAAATTAGCCACTAAACTTGTCTTGGTTGTTGGAATTTCAGATAAAAACGCAAAAAAAATTGCATCAAAAATGCATAAAATTGAAAAAATCGCTAATAAATTCGAGGGCTCAACCATCTGGATTCCAGAAGATAATGAACATTCAAAAGCCGAACTTGAATCAATTCGTGACGTTCGCGAAATTTTGCGAGCAAGAAGTGGTGTGATTAAACAAGAAATCTATCCAATTCAAGGTGTTTATGTGCCTATGGAGCGTTTCGAAACT
>JABCOZ020000040.1 GCA_013333405.2 Candidatus Saccharimonadota bacterium
CAAATATGTACTTGCATTTTTGATAAGGCTCGTGTATAATTAGAATCGTACTTGGTGTTATGCCACCTTAGCTCAGCTGGTTAGAGCAGCTGTTTTGTAAACAGCAGGCCTTCGGTTCGAATCCGAAAGGTGGCTCCAAGTATTTTTTAATACAAGTTAAAGAGCTGGGATAGTGAAGCGGTCAAACACAACAGACTGTAAATCTGTCGGCAGATGCCTTCGAAAGTTCGAATCTTTCTCCCAGCACCAGAAATTATTTTCCAAAAGAACACCTAATCACTGCGAGGGGTGTTTTTTTTCTTATTTGCTATTTTCGTACTTGATAAAAATTAGCATTAACGGTATAATGGAACTATGAATGAGAATTCTCGAAATGTGGTAGGAGTAGATATTGGAACTTCAAAAGTTCGTGTTATTATTGCGAACTTTGATAAAGAAGGAATGCCAAATGTTATCGGTGTTGGCTCCGCAGAAAATAACGGAATGAAAAAAGGGGTGATAACTAACGCTCAAAGCGTTTATCAAGCTTTAGATAAGGCTTTGCTTCAAGCAGAAAGAATGGCTGGCTATGAAAGTAGTAGTGCTATATTTAGCGTCAATGGTGCACATATTTTAAGCACAAATACTGACGGAATGATTGCAATCAACTCACCAGATGGAATTGTAGACGAAGAAGACCTTCAGCGAGTTGAAGAAGTTGCCACAATTGGTAAAATCCCAGCAAATCATCGAGTTTTGGAGTTTATTCCATACTATTATAATCTCGACAATCAAGAAGGTCTAGTTGATCCTTACGGGATGGAAGGTGTTCGCTTAGAGGTTCACGGTAGTGCTATTTCGGCGTTAGATTCAAATATAGATAACTTAAGAAATACTGCTGCAAGATTAGATCTTGACCCAGAACTTTATGTTCCGAGCGTTTTGGCTTCTTCTCGAGCATTGTTGACAGATAACCAAAAAGAAAACGGTGTTGCAGTTGTTGATCTTGGTGCCTCAACTACTGGAGTTGCAGTTTATGAAGATGGCGCGTTGCGATTATTAGAAGTTATTCCACTTGGTGGAATCAATATTACCAACGACCTTGCAATTTGCTTGAAAGTTTCACCAGAAGTCGCCGAAGAAATAAAAATTAAGCATGGTTTTGCTTTCGAAAGAGAAGAGAGCGGCGATATTGTTGTGAAGCATGGTCGCGAACATTATAGCTTTAATACACGAGAAATCGAAGAAGTTATTGAGGCACGACTTGAAGAGATTTTTGAAGAAGTTAAAAAAGTTCTTAAAAAATCAGGTTTCGAAAATCAATTACCAAACGGAATTGTGCTAGCGGGAGCGGGTTCAAACCTTAAGGGAATTGATGAATACGCGAGAAAACAATTACAGCTAGCAACTCGAATTGGTAAAAACGGCGTTGAAAGAACTGTTTCACAAGAAGTGAATAAACCAGAGTTTTCGGCTGCGGTTGGCTTGATAATTGAAGCAAGAAATGTGGTTTTGAGAAGAGAAGAATATCGAGATAGTTTTGAGCCTAAGAGCTTTGGATTTTTCGCAAGATTCTTTAAGAAAAAGCGATAAAGTGATATAATGGGAGTAAATTAAGGAGAAGAAATGCCAGAAATTAAACCGAATGAAGTTGAAACTTTTGCAAAAATTAAAGTTGTAGGAATTGGTGGCGCAGGTGGAAGCGCTGTTAATCGAATGAAAGATGTTGGCCTAAACAACATTGAATTTATTGCAATGAACACTGACGCTCAAGCGTTGTATAAATCAAAAGCTGATAAAAAAATTCACCTTGGTCGTGAAACAACAAACGGATTGGGCGCGGGTGCTGACCCTATCGTTGGAGAAAGTGCTGCTCTTGAATCGCGCGAAGAAATCCGCGAGGCTCTTGAAGGTGCAGATATGGTGTTTATTGCTATTGGTGCCGGTGGTGGAACTGGTTCTGGTGCTGGTCATGTTGTGGCTGAAATTGCCCGCGAAATGGGTATTTTAACGATTGGTGTTGCTACTCGACCATTCGCTTTTGAAGGCGCAAAACGAAAAACTAACGCCGACTGGGCAATTGAAAAACTTGCAGCCGCAGTTGATACTTTAATTACAATTCCTAATGATAGACTTCTTCAAACTGTTGATCGCAACCTTCCTCTTCTTGAGACTTTCAAAATTGCTGATGATGTTCTTCGCCAAGGAGTTCAAGGTATCTCAGAACTTATTACTGAACATGGTTTGATTAACCTTGACTTTGCTGACGTTAAATCAATCATGAGTAATGCTGGTTCAGCCTTGATGGGAATTGGTCGTGCAAGCGGTGATAATCGAGCACAAAAAGCTGCTGAACAAGCTATCGAAAGCCCAATGATTGAAGTTTCAATTGAAGGTGCTCGAGGTGTATTGTTTAACGTTGCCGGTGGTTATGATATGAGTATGAGCGAAATTCAAGAAGCTGCTGAAATTATCACAGGTGCAGTTGCTCCAGATGCAAACATTATCTTTGGTGCAACTTTGAATCCAGATCTTGAAGATGAATTAATCATTACAGTTGTAGCAACCGGTTTTGATCGTGATTATAGCGAACCAGCTCCAGTTGAATCACTTGAAAATGTTGTTTCGAAAACTTTCAATCTTGAAGACGAACACGCAGGTGCTCAAGAAATTGACGAAAAAGTTTCAAATGCAATTGATATGGAACTTAAAAAAGAAGAACCATCTTCAGCTGAAGATTTCACAAGCGATATTGAAACTAAAAATATCTGGGCTCAAGACGAGGAAAAAGACGAAAGTGACGTTCCTGCATTTTTGCGCCGCCGAAAACGCAATAAAAAGGAAGACTAATGGAGTTTAAGCTCGACGAAACCAAGGTTCTTGAAAGTCGAATGTCGGTCGACGGACAATCTGTGCGCCGTCGCCGAGTCGCTCCAGATGGAACTCGCTTCACAACTTACGAGCGAATTGAAAAACCGCGGATTATTGTTATTAAATCGCAGGGTGGAAGAGAAGAGTTTAGTCGTGAAAAGCTTAAAAGCTCAATTATTCGTTCAATCGGAAAGTTTATTTCAGATCTTCAAGTTGAAGAAATTATCAACCGTGTCGAAAATGAACTTCTTCAAAAATCAAACAAAGTTTCTTCGCACCAGATTGGTGAAACTGTTTTGGCAGTTCTGTTTGAAATGAATAAAGTTGCGTATATTCGTTTTGCGAGCGTGTTTAATGGTTTTGAAACGGTTGAAGATTTCGAAGATATTTTAGCAAAAGTTAGAGGTGAAAATGAGAATTGTAGTAGTCTATAAAGATTATAGCGATCATGGCCGTGAAGTTCGAGAATATATTGAAGATTTCGAAAGGCAAACAGGCTTAAAAGTCGAAGTCATGAATCCCGATTCTGGCAGAAATGAGTTTTTCTTGCGAGCTTATGATATAGTTGAATATCCAACAATTTTAGCAATTACAGATGAAGGACGCCTGCTGCAACAGTGGCGAGGTAAACCACTACCACTTTTTGACGAAATTGCATATTATGCACGCTAAGTTGAAGCTTGGCGTGTTTTTTGTGTTGACAATATTCTTGTTTAGATATATACTGTATAGGTACAGTCCCTTAAGTAAGGATTGTATCATATTCTAAATCGTTAGGTTTCTATAATAATCTTAGCAACTAAGGGCGGTAGTTTCGTACTATGCAGCTACGGTTGAGAGTTCTATTATTGAACCTAAGGCAAAGCTCTAATCCATCCTTAAAGGGTGGATTATCTTTATATTGAATAAATAATCCTATTATCTTATAATGGGATTATGAAATACTCAATAGGTTTAGATATAGGTACAACCTCAATTGGTTGGGCTATAATCGATGAAGATAATAAAAGAATCGAAAAAGTTGGTGTTCGGATTTTCGAAAAACCAGAAAACCCAAAAGACGGTAAAAGTCTATCCGAAACCCGTCGGACGGCTCGCTCGACAAGAAGAAGACTGAGACGTCGTCGTCAGCGATTAAATTTTATTAAAAAATTCTTCAAAGATAATAATCTATTAACTAAAGAGCAAATTGAAGAGCTTTTAAAGCCAGAAAACAAACTTGATCCATATAAAATTCGAGAAAAGGCGTTGAGTGAGAAGATTTCAAATGAGGAACTCTTTATTAGTTTGTATCATATTGCAAAACGTCGTGGATATAAAAGTAATCGAAAATCTGCCGAAGAAAAGGATAAGGAAAGTTCGAAAGTTCTTTCAGCAATTTCGAAAAACAAGAAGCTGCTTAAAGAGTACAAAACTGTCGCCAGTGCGCTAAATTCGAATGAAAAATTTATAGCTCATAAAAGAAATAAAGCTGAAGATTACAGCAATTCTTTTGTGCGAGCGAATTTTGAAGATGAAGCAAAACTTATCTTAAAAACTCAAAAAGAGTTCGGCTTGAATCTTTCAGACGAAAAGATTAATTTTCTACTTTTTGGAAACGAGGAGAAAGGTAACTTTAACGGAATTTTTTCACAGCGTCCATTTATGACTAGTGAGCTAATTATGAAAATGCGTGGAAAGTGTAGCCTTGAGAAATCTGAATTTCGTGCACCAAAAGCGAGTTATAGTTTTGAGATGTTTCGTTTAGCAGAAAACTTAGCACACTTAAGAGTTGTGATAAATAACGAGGAACGTAGTCTAGCGGAAGAAGAAATTTCAAAAATTATTGAAAAAGCTAAAGACATTAAAGTGTTAAAATATCAACATATTCGTGAAGTTTTGGGTTATAAAAAAGATGAAAACTTTAGCTTTCCAGCAAATATGATCCGGGGCGAGATTAAAAAAGATAGCAAAAATAACGGTGAAGAAAATAAATTTGGTGAACTTTCTTTTTATCATAAAGTTAAAACTGCTCTTTCAAACACTCCAGAAGATTGGCAAAAAGTTTGTGATAATAATTATAGAATGTTAGATGAACTTGGTGAAATTCTTTCATGCAATAAAGATGATGAAAGCTTGCAGAAAGAGATTTCGAAACTCGGCTTAAGTGAAAAAGCAGTTGAAATATTGATGACGATTAACGTTAGTGGTTTTGGCCACCTATCATTTAAAGCACTTAGAAAAATCTTACCCTTCTTGTTAAAAGGCGATATCTATTTTGATGCATTGAAAAATGCAGGATATGATGTAAAACAGCAGCTTTCTGGGGATAAAAATAAACTTCCTCCGCTTTCGAAAGAAGACTCAGCCCAAATCACAAACCCTGTTGTTAAACGAGCAGTTTCGCAGACTATTAAGGTTGTGAACGCAATTATTAGAGAATATGGTGCACCATATCAAATTAAAATTGAAGCCGCGGGTGATTTAGCTAAAAATTTCAAAGAACGCAAGAAAATTAAAAAAGCTCAAGATGAAAATGCCAGCTATAACGAAAGCATTAAAGAGCGACTTCAAAACGAGTTTAATATTCCTTCACCAACTGGCCTGCAAATTACCAAGTTTAAACTCTATGAACAACAAAATGGAAAATGCGCTTATTCTGGAAAAAGGCTTATTCTAGAAAATCTATTTTCTAATGAGCATTACGCTGAAATTGATCATATCATTCCATTCTCTCGTTGTGGAAACGATAGTTTAATAAATAAAGTTTTAGTCTTAACTGAAGAAAATCGACAAAAAGGTAATTTAACACCTTTCGAAGCTTGGGGCGCTGACGAAAATCGATGGGCTGAATACGAGGCGCGTGTTAATTCAATGAATCTTCCTTTCCGAAAGAAAGGGCGATTGCTCGCAAAAGTTCCACCAAAAGAAGACTG
>JABCOZ020000041.1 GCA_013333405.2 Candidatus Saccharimonadota bacterium
AATTCCGGCAGCAGAGTTGGTGTGAAGTGTCGAAAACACCAAGTGTCCAGTTAGAGCAGCCTGAACTGCCAAGTTCGCAGTTTCACCGTCACGGATCTCACCAACCATCACAATATCGGGGTCAAGACGCAAAATCGAACGTAATCCGGCAGAAAAAGTTAATCCAACTTCAGCATTAACTTGAATTTGGTTCACTCCGTCCATTTTATATTCAACAGGGTCTTCAAGTGTAATGATATTGACCGAATCGTCTTTAATTTCTTTAATTAAGGCGTAGAGCGATGTCGACTTACCAGAGCCAGTTGGACCAGAAGTCAAAACCATTCCATTTGGTGCTGCAATCCCCTTTCGAATTGTTCGAAGCGCGCGCCCAGCATAACCCATTTCTTCAAGATTGAAAGAGTTTCCCGTTTTATCAAGAAGACGAATCACCACCTGCTCGCCCCAAACTACTGGCGAAATCGCAATACGAAGGTCGACTTCTTTACCGCTCACCGCTACGGCAAACTGACCATCTTGCGGTACGCGGTGCTCATCAATTTTTAAGCTTGAAAGAATCTTGATACGTGAAATCAAAGCCGGTTCAATACTTTTTGGTAAATTCATAATTTCACGAAGAACACCATCAATTCGGCAGCGAATTTTTAGTGATTTTTCAAGTGGCTCAATATGAATGTCTGATGCCTTTGCACGAACGGCATATTCCAAAATAGTATTTAAAGCTTTTGAAATTGGTGAATCTTGAACAATTGTTTGAACTTGCCGTTTTGATTCTGCATCAGCTTGAGTTTGCGCGTCAACATTTTCAGCTAAAGCGTCAACACCCGAAAGATCTGTTTTATATTGATCCAAAACATGTTTAATGGAGTTTTGAGTAGCCATAAATACTTTTAGAGGGAGCTGAATTAAACTCGAAAGATAATCGACAGCCTGAATATTTGTTGCATCAAGCATCGCCACAGCGATTCTTCCCTGTACTTCCGCGATCGGCACGGCCATATTTCTTTCTGCAATATCAACACTTATTAAATCGAGCGTTTCTTGTGGAATGGTCGTATTTTCAAGATTCACATATGGAATTCCCGATACATGAGAAGTTGCATGAACAAGAATCTCATTATCTAGAAGCTTGTGTTCAATCATATACGACATTAGAGACTGATTGTTTAAACCAGCCTCTTTGATAGCCAACTCAATTTTAGATTCCTGAACAAGCCCCTCTTCAACAAGGAGTCTTGCAAGCCTATCCTGAATATCATTGGTTAGTAATGTCATTATATTCCTTTTAAAATTTATTTGGTATCTTATTGTCCAATATTAATTTGAACCGTTGGGTTAATAGCTTCTGAATTAAAAATATCACTACTTGGCTTCACATATTCGTTCGAAATGGGGCTAGTTTCTTTAACCTCATAAGTTTGTTCGGAGAATCCACCCTGCACCAAAGAATTAATAACCAAGTATGAAACCAAAACACTAAAACCCGCAATCAAAACAATCATCGCAATATCAGTTTTTTTCATTATTTCGAACCTCCTGAAGCGCCAGTGCTTTTAGTTGCGTTATTTCCAGCTGCTGAATTTGTAGGCTTTGCAGTTTCGTCAGCCTTAACACTCTTACTTTCAAGCTTCATTACATATTTAGGATAGTAGTAGGATTTAGCTGAAAAATTAAGGCTGAATCGGTTGGTTGAACGCTCAAACTTAAAGCTCGTAATATTGATTGCCCGAATAGATCTTTCCATTTTTCGAACAGTATTAATCAAATTATTAAGAGCTTCATCCTGAGACTTAGCAGCTTGTGCAGAATTTGCACTTTCAGCTTGAAATCCAGCAGATATTGTTGCTGAAAATTGAATATCTTTCACACCATTTGGGATTTTGTTCGGATCCTCAATAGCAGAGGTTGAATTAGATGAAGAGGAGGAAGATGAGCCTCCAGAGCTTGAAGCGCCCGCACCTGCAGAATCAGCAGAGTCAATACTAAATGAATCTAAAGTTACACCTTCAGAAAAAATCTTTTTCTCAAGGCTAGCAGCGAGAGCCGCAGCATTTTCACTATCCGGTAAAGCATCAGCAATAACACGAAGTCCGCCATCTTCAGCATTAGATTTTAGATTTCGCTCGTTAAGGTTTGAGTCGGTTTCTAACGAACTCAACTTACTCTTAAGATCTTCAATATTCTGAATATTCTTTTGAATAGTTGAAATACTTTTATCTTGTTCGCCAAGAACCTTAGCATTGAATGTAAACATCCTAAAAAGATAAATCATCCCAACAATAGAAGCACTGGCAATTAAAGCAGCACCAGCTACCGCTAAAAACATCATTTGGTTGGCTTTATTGATAGCATTTCTCTTCAAGAAAGCTACTTCTTTATTCTCGCCCATTACTTATTCTCCTTTTCAGAATCTTTTTTCGAATTTTGAGTGAAGATTCCAGCAGGAACCTGAACAGTTGAGTCTGTCACATTCTTTCGGCCAAGAGTTTTGACTGCAAAATTCTTTGAAGAGAATTTCAAAGCTGCTTCGTTCAATTTAAAATTAATAGCAAAACGCAAAACACTTTGACCTTGATCGTTAGTTCCAAGTGAACTTTCAGTTCGTGTAACTGATCCTTCTTCAGCAATCATGCAAATATTGGCATCTTTTTCAACTTCGCTAGCCTTACATTGAGAATCTTTACCGTCGTAAATAATTTGTGAATATTTAATTGTCTTGATGAAAGCTTCAAGAGCTGGAAAACCATTGTTTGTCTGACCTTCAATTGAAACAATTCGAGTTTCAGGATCATAATTTAACGCAGAAAACTGAACGGCATTTTCACCAGTGGTTTGGATTGCTGGCAAAATTGTTCCAATTAGTCGTGAGGTATCTGGCGAAGCATTTCGAATTTTCTGAATAGCATTCAACTGATTTCGGAGAGTAGCTGCCGTTTCACCATCTTGAATTTTCTGCATATCAGCAAATTTATTCGAAATCTCACTAGTTTTTAAGCTCATAAGTAATTCTTGACCCTTAGTCGTCAGGAACAATAAAACTACCCCAGCAAGCATCGCGCCACCAATAACTATAGACACAAAAGTAACGATATTTCGGAGCTGTTGAGCTTTAAGAAGATCTCTTTTAACATCTGGTAAAAGGTTAATTTCAACCATTATTTATTACTCCTTTCAGCTAAACCAACAGCGACCGCAAATTCATTACCGATAGCTGCAACTTGTTGCTGATATTTTGCTGGAACATTAACATTCTGGAAAGGGTTTGCAGAATACGACTGAATTCCAGTTTTCGAAGAAACATATTCTGGCATTTGAGGAATAACCCCAGAAAATCCTGATAGCGAAATTACTCCAACTTGAACATTTTGATATTTTGTTCCTAAAAATTTTATTGATTTAGTAATTTCCTGAACAAAGTTCTCAAGTATAATTTCGATAGCACGAAAGACTTGGCCTTCAAGTTTATCTTGGGCTAAACCGAATTTCATAATAAATTGGCGAGCTTGATCTTCTTTAATGTTCAAATTTTGAGTGGCAGCTTTTACTAAACTCGATATTCCAATAGGAATCGTTCGAACAAGTCTTGGTGCGCCTTGATATACAATGGATAAATCCGTAGAAAGTTCGCCCATATCAATAATCAATTGAGCTTGACCAGATTGATTAGTCATGATTAGGGCACGAGTCATCGCTAAAGAATCAGGCTCACTTGCAACAACATTAAAACCTAAACCTTCGATAAATTCCATCTTCTCTTCACTATAAGCTTTAGCTGTGCTCGCAAGTAAAATCTCTAACGAATCAGGATTCGAAAGCGATTCGCCAAGAAGAGCCCAATCAACTTGAGCATCATCAACCGCCATTGGAATATATTGGTCAACTTGATATTTAATATTTTTTTGCAATTCTCGCATGTCCTGCTTTGGTACTTCAAAAATTGTTGTAAATGTCTTCTGGGACGCAAGACTAATCGCTACATTTTTTGTTTTAATATCGCTCTGCCCGATCATCGTTGAGATAATTTCTCCCAAACGACGACGACTTTCATCAGAATTACTCAAAACTAGTTGAGGGTCAACTGGTGTATAGCCGAGGCCAACTAAATTCCAAGAATTCTCCCCAGCTTTTGAAAGCTGGATAGCACGAATAGAATTAGTTCCAATATCTAACGAGAAGAAATCGCCCACACCTTTAATATTAATCATGCCTATATTTTAACATAAACGTAATAAAAAAATCAAGCTTTTTAACAATTTTATTTTACTAACTTTTATGTTAAAATATAGAAAGATAAAAAGGAGATTTTATGAGTTTATCAATTGGGATTGTCGGGCTACCGAATGTCGGTAAATCGACACTATTTAACGCACTAACAAATAATAATATCTTGGCGGCAAATTACCCTTTCGCAACAATTGAGCCAAATACCGGAATTGTACCCGTGCCAGATCCAAGATTAAATAAACTAGCGGAAATTTATGGTTCGCAAAAAATTATTCCAGCAACAGTAACTTTTGTTGATATTGCTGGATTGGTAGCAGGAGCCTCAAAGGGCGAAGGATTGGGAAATAAATTTCTCGCAAGTATTCGCCAATGCGACGCGATAGTTCATATCGTCCGAGCTTTCGTAAATAACGATATTGTCCACGTATCAAATGAAGTTAATCCAAAAAACGACATTGAAGTTATTAATACTGAGCTAATCCTAGCAGACATTCAGACTATTGAAAACCGGCTACCAAAGCTTCAAAAAGAAGCAAAAGCTAAGCCAGCCCTCAGAAAACAAGCCGACTACTTGAACAAATTACTTGAACAACTTCAATCTGGAAATGTATTATCAAGTATAAAAGATTTAGATTTAGAAGCTATTGCTGATTTACACTTATTAACAGCTAAGCCTGTAATTTACGCCTTTAACGTTGACGAAAATACACTAGTCGATGACGCGAAAAAAAGTGAACTTGCAAAAATAGTTCTACCCGCAAAATCTATCTTTGTCTGCGCAAAACTCGAAGAAGAATTGAAGGGATTAGACGAAAATGATGCAAAAGATTTACTCGAAAGCTATGGAGTAAAAGAAACCGGGCTCAACCAAATGATCCACGCAGCTTACGATACTCTAGGATTACAAAGCTACATGACCGCTGGACCAAAAGAAGTGCACGCCTGGACAATCAAAAAAGGCTGGACTGCACCACAGGCAGCTGGCGTTATCCATACAGATTTTGAAAGAGGGTTTATCGCTGCACAAGTTATAAATTACAACGATTTAGTAGAATGCGGTAGCGAACTGGAAGCTAAAAACCACGGTAAAATTCGAACCGAAGGCAAGGATTACGTAATGTCCCCTAATGATGTTGTTGAGTTTAGATTCAATGTATAAAAACTAAAGACCGATGAATTCGGTCTTTTTATTTGCTCGTCTTCCTTAGAATATAAAATCTTTCTTGATTGCCTTTCGTTCCTTTAACTTCACTATCTCTTTTATTCTCTATGTATAAATTATTTGAACGGCACCAATTTTCAAAATCTTGAAGAATTTTTCTACGGTAAGAGTTATTTTTTACAACGCCATTAACAGTTCCGTTTCTTCCTGCTTCAAACTGCGGTTTGACCATTGCCACTATTTTTGTGTTCTTATCAGAAAGGTTTACAACACTTGGAAGAATTTCCTTTATAGATATAAAACTAACATCAATAACCACTACGTCGATTTTCTGATCTGTTTTAAAGTTTCGAATATCGGTTTTCTCATGTAGTTCAACTTTTTTGTTCAACCTTAATTTTGGGTGCAACTGATCTGTACCAACGTCAACAGCAATAACTTTGTTAGCACCATTCCTTAAAGAATAATCCGTAAACCCTCCCGTACTTGAGCCAACATCTAGAACCGTTTTATTACGAAAATTGATTCGCATTGTTTTAGCTACACTTTCTAGCTTCAATCCTGCTCGCGATACATATTGAACTCGCTGAAGGATTTTTAATTCAGAATCGACATCAACAAAAAAACCTGGTTTAGTTCTCTTAACACCATCAACTGTAATCTTACTAAGCTTTATATAGCTTTCAGCCTGGGAGCGACTCTCAACCATTTTTCTGTCTACCAATAGATTGTCTAATCTAATTTTCATATCTTATATTATACTATATTTCTAATATAATTTCCAGCAATCATATGCTGTTCAATATTTTTATACAATATAAAATAGGCTGAAATTTGAGCCTATTTTATATTAACCTAATTATTTTTGTCGTTCTCGATATTCACCAGTCGAAGTATCAACTGAAATAATATCATTTTCTTTAATAAATGCAGGAACTTTAACAGTTATACCAGTCTCGAGTTCAGCATCTTTTAGAACGCTTGAAGTTGTATCACCCTTCACCACATTCTCAGTATAAACAACTTTAAGCCAAACATTTTTAGGTAATTCAACATTAATAACTTTTCCATCAAAGAATTGAAGATTTAGTTCTTCTGCCTCTTTTAGATAACCTGCAGCATCGTCTATAATGTCTTTCGAAAGTTGAAATTGTTCAAATATTTCCGGATCCATAAAATAGAAATCTTCACCATCATTATAAAGATATTGAACTTTCTTGTTTGTAACTTCTGCAGGCTCAACTTTATCTTGACCTTTAAAAGTTTTAGGCAACAAAGCACCTGTGATAAGGTTTTTAATTTTTAAGCTTACGATACTTCCACCACGACCTACAACTTTTTGGTTATATTCAACTACACGATATGGTTGACCATCAAGCTGAAAAACTACACCTTTTTTCAAATCAGTTGGTTGATACATTTTCCTCCTTAAAATATTTTTAAAATAAATCTTCCCCACCCAGTTTTGAGCGAGGAAGATTCGAAAATTTAATTAAGCATTTGTTACGAATGCCAACAATGCCAAGTGACGTGCACGTTTGATAGCAACCGTCAATTGTCGTTGTTGTTTAGCGCTCAAACCAGTTTTTGTAGCTGGCTCAATTTGACCATAGATGTTTACAAATTTTTGCAAAGTTTTAACATCTCGGTAATCAAAATACGCTGGGATTTCTCGTTTAAATCGTTTAGCCATTTTAACTCCTTTTTAAATTTAGAATGGGATATCAGATAGATCAATTGGCTCATCTGAAAAGTCGTCGCTAACAGTTGGTTCTTCAGCTTTAGCAGTAGGAGCAGAATTTCCACCACGACTACCATCACTAACAAAACTAAATTCTTCAACTACAACATCAATTGCGCTTCGATTCTTTCCAGTATCTTTATCTTGCCAAGTTCGTTGTTGCAAACGACCACTCACTAGCAATTGGCGACCTTTCGAAACATATTTCGAAATTGTTTCACCAGTTTTTCCCCAAGCAGTACAGTTAATAAAACTTGTTTCTTCTTGGCGTTCACCATTGGCGTTATTCCAAGTTCGGTTGATTGCAAGAGTGAAACTTGCTAGATTTTGACCACTTGGAGTTGTTCGAAGTTCTGGGTCTGCAGTTAGATTTCCCATTAGTATTACTTTATTAAAAGCCATAATTCTATCCTATTCTTAAAAAATTATTTTTCTTCTGATTCTACAACTGGTCGCTCTTCTGCTTTAACAAGCAAATATCGCAAAACTTCGTCAGTAATATTCAAAGTATTGCTAATTTTTAGTGGTGCAGTTGCTGGAAGTTTTAGATCCATAGCAACATAAGTTGCAAAATCTTGACCTTTAATTGTGTAAGCAAGTTTTTTCTTACCCCAGTTGTCTTCTTTTGCAATTTCACCGCCATTAGCAGCAACCAAACCTCGAATTTTATCTAGAACTTTGTCAAGATCGCTTTCGAAATCTGGATGAATAAGAACTGTAAGTTCGTAATCCTTCATTTTTACTCCTTTGGTTAAAGCCTATTCTTTCAAATAAGCTGAGCTAATATTCCTTTAAATTATATCATTTTAAAAGAGAAAAATCAAGAAGACATTACTAAACTACCCTTTTTTTCGAAAACATATCTTTCGAAAATAAAAAATCGGCGAATTATTCACCGATTTCTTCATAGCTAGAAACAAGCACTTGGCGTGGCTTTGAGCCATTTGGCGGACCAACAATTCCACGATCCTCCATTTCGTCAATTAATTTCGCAGCACGACTGTAGCCAATCCCAAGCCTGCGCTGCAAGTAGCTAGTTGAGGCTTTTCGAGCTTCAATAACGATTCTTGCAGCCGTTTCGAAGGTTTCGTCAGTTGAAGAGCTTCCGCCATTCATTACAACTCCCCCCATCGAGCTCGACATTTGAACTGGTTGAGAAATAACTTCATCGTTATATTGTGGAGGTCCTTGAGAACGAATAAAATTAGTCACTCGTAATACCTCCTCATCAGTTACCCAAGCACCCTGAACACGCTTCAAATTAGAAGCTCCATTCATATAGAAAAGCATATCACCATAACCAAGAAGTTTTTCAGCGCCACCACGGTCAAGAATCGTTCTAGAATCGCCATTTGCAGCAACCTTAAACGCAATACGGCTTGGTACATTACCTTTAATTAATCCTGTAACAACACTAACAACTGGTTTTTGAGTTGCAAGAACAAGGTGAATTCCAACTGCACGCGCCTTTTGAGCAATTCGTACGATCATCGCCTCAACATCTTTAGAAGCCGCCATCATTAAATCAGCGAGCTCATCAACAACGATAACGATATATGGCAAAGGCTCAAGCAGTTCAGATTCTTCCCCTTCCGGTGTGTTTTTCTTGATTTTTTCATTCTTTGAAATTACATGCTTATTGTAGCTTTTGATTTCTTTAATTTTTTCATCAGCCAAAACACGGTAGCGTCGCTCCATTTCATTAACCGCCCATCGAAGAGCTGAGAGCGCTTTTTCGGAATCATTAATAATTGGCGTTAAAAGGTGTGGAATATCTTCATAAGCGGTCATTTCTACAACTTTTGGATCAACCATAATTAACTTTAATTCGCTTGGCGAATGGCGATAAAGCAAACTCGTTAAAAGTGCATTCATCATTACAGATTTTCCTGAACCAGTTTGACCAGCGATCAAAAGATGTGGCATTTTTGCCAAATTTCCAACAACAGGATGACCAGAAATATCTTTGCCTATTGCAAAAGTTAGCGGGTCGTGTGAGTTTTTCCATTCCTTTGAATCTAGAACACCATAAAGCCGCACATCGGCCGACTTCAAATTTGGAATTTCAATACCAACTGCACGTTTTCCTGGAATTGGAGCTTCAACGCGAATCGCTTCAGCCGCCAAATTTAGAGCGATATTATCACTAAGATTTTCAATTCTGCTTAATTTAACGCCACTTTGCGGAACTAAAGTATATTGAGTTACTCTTGGGCCAATATTTGCGGCCTCCATTTCAACTTCAATATTAAATTCACTCAAAGTATTCTTAATTGTGCGTGCATTTTGCTCAACATCACCAGCATCAGCAGGAGCTTGAGATTGTTCGAGGAGGCTAAAATCTGGTGTTTTCCATTTCGAATCATCAAAAATAATCCCCGCATTTTCTGGTTTTTTATTTTCTTCTTTCGAAACCTTTTCTAGACTTTTAGGAATCCGTATTAAGCCCTTCTTCTCTTTTAGTATATCTTTTTCTTGTGATTTTTTATCTAAAACCGCAACACCAGCATTTAGCTTAATTTCTGATTTTTCTTCAGCAGAATCATTGACTTTTTTCAACAGCATCGATTCCTTAGCTTTTTCAAAAACCTTGGCATTCTTAGATTCATTTGCAAAATCGCTAGTTTTAAGTATTTCGCCAATCTTTTTAATCACTACAATTGGTGAAACTCGTAAAATCGAAAGAAGTGTAATTGAAATTAATAAAAGATAAATAATTGCTGCTACCATCGAATTAACCATTGCTAGCATAATTTTATCCGAAACTTCTCCGCTCCAACCTCCATAATGAATACCAGCTGAAGTTTTAAATAAACCAAAAAATCCGCTCAGCCAAATTAAAATTAAGATTAAGCCAAAAGTATTCAAAGCTGGAAAGCGATTCTGCTCATCACGAAAGATTTCAACAGCAATAAAAATTAGAACTGCTGGCAAAAAGAAAGTTGCCCAGCCCATAAACCCAAGAAGCGCTTTATGAATTACAACCAATGCTGAACCACCAGCACCAAACCAACTTAAAACAAGAAAAAGTGAAAAAGCAATCAAAATAACTGCGCCAACCTGCGCCCAAAAACCAGCTGGCAAAACACTTTGTTTTGGAGCTGAAACTTTTTTAGATTTACCTTTTGTTGATTTTACTTGTTTTTTAGCCATAATCAATTTATATTATATCACAAAAACGTTTTTTCGAAAACTATTTTTGACTCTTTAATTTGCTGGCAATTTCAAGAATTGTTGACTCAACTAAATGCCAAGGATCAACACTTTCAGTTTTAATAATTTCATCTACCTGCGTGAATTTCGAAACAGTCTCAGCGAGTTGACTTTCGCTCAGATTTTGCACAAAATTCTCCATTTTTCCTAAAGCCCAAGTATTCGCACCAATTTCTTTGGCAATTTCTGCTGTAGTTTTCCCAATATTTTTACCAACTTTTAAGGCTACTAAATTAAAAATTTGTGTTGAGATCATTCCTAAAAAGCGAAAAGCTCCATCTTCGCCATCTGTAATTTTTAATTTCAAAAACTCTTTACGCAAACCTGAAATATCGCCAAATAACATCATTTCGATAATTGCGAACGCATCACTTTCAATATTCTGCGGAACAAATTCACGAATATTTTGTTCATTAGCCTCACCAATTAACGCGATTTTTTCGATTGCATCACGTATTCGCCATTCATCAACACCAACCCAAGAAATCAAAAAACTCGCTGTTTTATTATCAAGCGATAAACCTTGTTTTTTTGCAAAAAGTCGTGCAAACTCTGCCAAATTTTTTGAATCTCTTGTGGTTAAATTCTTAAATTCATATAGCTCAACAATTTTCGAAATCGCCTTATAAACAACTGATCGCTTATCAATTTTATCTTCAACCAAGCAAAGATGAACATCGGTTGAAATTCTTGGTAAAATTTCAGCTAAATTCTGCCAAATTTCTGAATTTTCGCTCAAATTTCGGATATAAACAAAACGTTTTTCAGATAACAAGCTAATGCCACAAATTAAACTCACAAAATCACTCTTCGAAAGCTCATCGGAGTTACTTTTTTGAATTTCAAAACCAGATTTTTCAGCATCGATCTTCATTTTAGCGAGTTGAGTAGTTCGTTCATAAGAATTATCGCCATAAAGAATCGTTATTTTTCCACCAATCATCAGTTTTCACTACCTTTAATTTTTTGGCAATTTACACAAAAATGTGTCCCTCTACCACCAACACGAATTTTTGAGATTTCTGTTCCACAACGTTTACAAGGCTCGCCATCTTTATGATAAACGGCGGCATAATTTAAATAATTTCCGCGTGAACCATCTGCATTAACATAATTTCGGTCGGTTGAGCCGCCTCTTTTAATCGATTCATTCATCACAAAACGAATCGACTCATGCAAATTCACAAAATCTTCGTTCGAAAAATCTTTAATTCTGGCTTCAGGGTGAATTTTTGCTCGCCACAAAGCCTCATCAGCATAAATATTTCCAACACCGGCAATAACACTTTGTTCCAAAATCGCAGGTTTTATCATACTATTTTGTTTTTTCGAAAGACGATTTTTTAAAATTTCAACCGTAAAATTGTCTTCAAGAGGTTCAGGACCAAGCTTTTGAAAAAATGGTAAATTTTCAATTTCTGGTATTGGTAATAGTTTCATATAGCCAAATTTTCGCTGGTCATTGAAAAATAATTTAGTTTCATCTTCAAAATCGATCTCAACTCGTGTCGATTTATTTGGTAGATCATTCAAAAAATCCTCATTTGGATGCCCTGCACCCCAGTTTTCTTCGCCACGATAGACCATTTGACCCGTCATTCGCAGATGTGTTACAAGTGACCAACCATTCTCTAGTTCAATAATTATAGCTTTTCCGCGGCTGCGAACATTCGAAATTTCAGCACCAATCATAAAATCCTGAACATCCCTTTCAGCATTCGGAAAACTTTTAGGCCAATCGTGTTTAACTTTCGAAATTTTCTTTTTTAAAATTAGTCGATTCAAGCCCCTTACAACTGTTTCAACTTCTGGTAATTCTGGCATTATTCCTCCTTAAATTCTTTCGAAAATTCATTCCAATTTTGATATAAAAATGCGTTTATTCCAAGTTTCTTAGCGGCTTCAACATTTTGCAAAGAATCATCAAAAAAATAAATTTCATTTAAACAAGCCCCGCTTTCATCAATTGCAATTTCAAAAATCTCTTTCGAAGGTTTCGAAAAACCAACCTCACCCGAGAGCACCAAGAAATCAAAAAGTTCCTCCTGCTCCTCTTTTGAAAAAAGATGATTAAATTGATATTGTGCGACATTAGATAAAACGCCAATTTTTGAACCTTTAACTTTATTTTTTCGAATAAAATTCAATAAATTTTGATCCTTTTGCCAAATATACTCAAAAAGATGCTCCGAAGAAGGCTGGCGAGAAACCAGCACCCCGAAGCAATCAAAAATCAAAACTTTAGCGTTTAATTTCATTTATTCCAAGATCGCGAACTATTTGCTCATGTCCAGGAACTTGCGCAATGAACAAATTTTGCAATTGTCTTGTATTTGCAATAAGTGAGCCTTTTGAACCCGAGCAAGTTGAAGTCCAGAGGTGTTTTTCAGTTTTATCATCTTTTAGCATCGAAAAATCATAAAGATGGCCAGTAGCACAAACGCCAGCTAAATCATCTGCCTCGCCGCTAAAAGGAGTTCCTTTCATCATATTAGCTTTATTTAAAGCATTCACGAATTGTGTGTAAGATTCAGCATTATTGTCAAGCTTAACCTCTTTAATTACTTCACCAAGATAACCTTTGTAAGTTGTGAGTTTTCGAAATTTTGGTGAAACCTCAACCGTGTAAGAACGAAAATTCTCTTGCGCAACAATCGGCCCACGAACCACCATTTTAACACTACGATTCTGGTCAGAGCTTAACAATTCTTTACTTGAAGGCGAATTATCTTCTTTCGAAGTTTCATTGTTCGCCTGTTGGGCCTGATCTGAACTATTTCCACCATTTATAAATGTGTTAACAATTGTTACGACCGTAATAATCGAAAGAATTGCAATTGCAATAATCAATAAAATTGGTGCAATTCGTATAAGTTTTTCCTTCATCTTAACCTTTCCTTAAAAATTTTAATCCAAATATTCGTGAAGTTTTTTTGAATCTTTATGCTTTTTTAATTTCATTAAAGCCTTAGCTTCAATTTGGCGAATTCGCTCACGAGTAACAGCAAATTCAAGACCAACTTCTTCAAGTGTGTGGCTTTTCGTGCCATTTAAACCAAAACGCATTTCAAGAATTTTTCGTTCACGATCGGAAAGTGTTGAAAGAATTTCACGAACCTGCTCTTTCAGAAGCTGAACTGTTGCAGACTCTTCTGGGCTGGCAGTATCTTCATCTTCAATAAAATCACCAAGTGTTGATTCTTCACCTTCTTCTCCGTCGCGACCAATTCCCGCATCCAAAGAAGTAATATCTTGCTTAATCTTCTGAATATATTCAATTTTTTCAACATCCATATCCATTTCTTTAGCGAGTTCTTGGTTGGTTGGCTCACGGTTTAATTCTTGCGTCAATCGGCGAGAAGTTCGCATAAGTTTATTGATTGTTTCAACCATATGGACAGGAATTCGAATAGTTCGAGCCTGATCAGCGATAGCACGCGTAATTGCCTGGCGAATCCACCAAGTTGCATAAGTTGAGAATTTAAAACCTTTACTTGGGTCGAATTTATCAACCGCACGAAGAAGCCCCGTATTTCCCTCTTGAATCAAATCGAGTAATTCCAAACCACGGCCAGAGTATCTTTTTGCAATTGAAACAACTAAACGCATATTTGCTTCAGCCATTTTATCTTTTGCGCGACGATCTCCCTGCATTGCTTTTTCGGCAAGCTCAGTTTCTTTTTCGAGCGAAAGAAGCGGAATTTTGCCGATTTCACGAAGATACATTCGAACACTGTCATCTGTTATATCATCAGTGTAAGTTCCGCTTAATAAGTCTTCTTCTGTAATGTCTTCTTCATCCTCAACCGCAAGATCGTCAAAATCCGGTTCGAAATCATCAAGAGAAAGCGTTGCGTCGACAACACCCTCTTCATTTAAAACTTCTTCTGGTAGTTCTTTCTTATTCTTACCTTTTGCCACTATTTAACTCCTTATTTAATTGCATAATCTCCAACAAGATCTTCGTTTTCAAATTTTCATCACCTTGAATTTCAGCATTTTCGAGCTGTTCTTGAAGATTCTCTTTTCTTTCTTGCAGATTTTGGGTTTTAACTTTCTGAATCAAACGCTTCATTTCGTCGGTGGCACTGCCTTTTATATTTCCGAGTCGTTCGTCAGCCTTTAATAGAAGTATTTTAACATATTCATCAAAGCTTTTCAAGAGTTCTATATCTTCAGATTTCAATATTTCTAGAATTTTATTCCGCTGCTTGTTATGCAAAATATTATTTTGTAGCTCTCTCAACATTTTGGTAAATTTCTGCTCCTTAATCGCAAGAGCTAGTAAATCATCTTCATAAATATATTCGTCGATGAATCTATCGTTAGCTTTTTCAATTTTAATCCGCCTTTTTGGTTTTGTAGTTTTAGGCTTTTCGTCAAATTTCCCGAGCAATATAGCTTTCGAAACACCAATCCTTTTTGCAATTTGCTCGATATAAAAATCTTTTTCCACAGGATCATTTAAGTTTTCCACAAGTTTAAGTGCCATTGTGGAAAACTCCTTTTTTCCTATAGCGGTGGTAATATTTATCCGTTTTTCATATTGGTCAAAAATCCACTCTATCGCTGGTTGTGGTTTCGAAATTGAATCATTCCAAAGTTCCAAATCTTTTTGAATTAGCTCATCCGGATCTTTAGATTTACCCGCCGATTGGTTTAAGGTAATGATTGAAAGATCCACACCAGCTTGTTGCCCTAATGAAATTGCTCGCTCAGTAGCGCTAATCCCAGCCTGATCACTATCAAAACAGAGGCGAACATCATTCGAAAATCGACCAAGAGCCTTCAAATGATGAACCGTCATTGCCGTACCGGCTGTTGCGACCACGTTTTTCACACCAGCTTGATGGCTTGAAATTACATCCATATTCCCTTCAACCACAACCACAAAACCGGCTTTTCGAATTTCATTTTTTGCTTGCGAAAGACCAAAAATATTCGAAGATTTATCATAGAGTAAAGTTTGAGGTGTGTTTAAATATTTTGGAGCATTCGGCTCATCTTTAATAACTCGGCCAGTAAAACCAACCAGTGAGCCACTTGAATCCTGCAGAGCGATAACCATTCGGTTTCGAAAAATATCTCCGCCAAATCTGTTTAATAACCCAGCATCACGAATATCATTAATCGAAAAACCTTTTTTCAACAGGAAATTAGTGAGTGTTTTTTGGCCATTAGGTGCGAAACCAATTTTGAATTCCTGTACAATTTCTTTCGAAAGTTTGCGATTTCTAAAAACATATCTCAAAGCCTCTTTATCACGGATCAACATATGCTGATAAAAATTCGCACTGATTTGCAAAATTTTTCGAAGTCGTTCCTTTTTTTCAGCGATTTCTTTAGAGCGTTTTGAATCGAAAGTTTCAATTTCAACGCCAGCTTTTCGCGCCAGAAATTCTAAGGCCTCGCGGAAATTCATTCCTTCAACTTCCATGATAAAACCAAAAATATCCCCACCTTTTCCAGATGAAAAATCGTGCCAAATTTGTTTATCGGGACTAATTATAAAACTCGGAGTTCGCTCATTTGTCCAGGGGCTAAGTGCTTTAAAATTACGCCCAGTTCGCTTGAGCTCAAGATATTCGCCAGCCAAATCTTCAATGCTTATTCTTGCTTTAATTTCATCTCTGGCGTCATTCATACCTACATTTTAACACAAAAAACAGCCCTCATCAATCAAAAATGGGGCTGCATTTCGAAAATTATTTTGCTTTATAATAATTTTCAAGCTGTTTTGAAGATTCTATAAGGTTTTTTTCGATTTTTTCATATACTGACTTTTGTGAAGATGGTGAAGCTTTTTTACGCCGCACAATTAAATCTTTTACACGAATCAACTGATACGCCATTTCACGCGAATAAACTTCATCAATTGTTGCATTCAAGAAAGCATCATCAAGGGTTGCATTAAGTTTATCGAAAATTGCATCAGTCTGTTTGATTGCTTGTGAGTTCTTTTTTGAATCTCCGCGCGGAACCTCAATTTTTCGGCTTTTCATAAATTCTTTTAAGTCTTGCTCATTCGAACTAAGTGAGGTGTTAATTCCAGCATTAACGGCAGCTAAATCCGAACTTTTAATCTTATTTTGAAAAGATTTTGTAGTTTCTTTGATTTTCGAAATATTGTAATATGCACGAACCACTGCCTGAGTATCGCTATCCCCCTTATTCCCCGTCATTATAATAAAAATCGAGAAAAATAGCGAGATTAATAATGCTGAAGCACCTAAAATTTTACCTTTAGTCCAAAACGGAGTAGCTTTTTTGGGTGCAATCTTATTGAGATATTCAACTGTGTAAGGGTTTTCAGTTGTAGTATCTTGCGAATAATTTTGATCTGGCATTAAATTTGGAGCAACTTGTGGATTTTGAACAGGTTGATTTGGCTGAACTGGAAATTGCTGTTGATTTTGGTAATTATTTGGATATTGCGGAAAAATCTGTTGTGCACCAAAATTTTGATTTTGGCCACCAAATTGTTGCTGTGGATTTTGGCCATTCGAAAATTGTTCATTCGGGAATTGATTACTTGGGAATTGACCATTTTGAGTAAAATCGTTTGAAAAGCCACCATAATTCTGTTGTGGCGGATAAGGATTTTGAGGATAATTGTTTGGTGTGCCAAAATTTTGATTTTGACTGCTTTGATTCCAATCTTCATTCGGTTTCATACTACTTATGATTATATCACAAAAAAGTTTTTTTCGCAAAGAAAACCCCGCTTTTCATAAAGCCACATCACTAAGAAGTTCACTTAAATAATGTTAGTTTAATGAATCTATTCGCAAATCAACCGATAACTTAACCGTAATAAGTCTTGCAACTCATCGGCTGCAACTTGCCCTTGCCCAATAATCAAATTCCAATCACGCTCGTTCATTAATTTAGAAGGGACCACACTCTCCTTTTCACGCAAAATTCTCGCAAGTTGCGCTCCAGTTTTCATCTCGACTTTTAGCGGATTCGAACCATCATGAATAATTGCAAAAATTGCTTTCGAATCTTCACTTTCTGCAATTTTCGAAAGAATCTTTTCACCAGTCTCACGCTCAAAATCACCAAGCTCCCCAGCCATTTTTTCTTGCCAAATTTTTTCTAATTTATCGAAATTAACTTCAAAAATTTCAAGCTTATTTTCTTCATCTTTTCGAACTTCTGCCGCGTCAAAAGTTAACAAAAAATCTCTAATTTCATCTTGATTCATTATTTTTTCACCTTTTTTAAATAAAATTTCAACTCTTCAATCGAACCGCGAATATCATCCAACGCACGGTGGTTTTCGGGCTTGGCAAAAACCCGTTTAAACTTGGCACTCATCACAACTTTCCACGCCGAAACATCTAGCATTCGATAATGCAACATTTTTTCAAGTTTTTTCCATTCCGCACGAATAAATCGGCGATCTTGGTGAATTGAATTTCCGCCCAAAAGAATCTTTTCGCCATTCGTAAGTTCTTCCGCAAAGTTTTCTTCTACAAATTTAATTAAGTCCGCTTCAACTTCTTGTGAATTTTTAGTAGCACGAGAGTTTTGTAATTTTAAAGCATCGCGCGTTTTGCTAAAAGTATCCCAAAACTCGCCAACCATTCGGCTTTCGAGTGTTTTTTCATCAACTTTAACTGCACTTTCAAAAGTGGCAATTTCATTAAAATCCCAGTCTGTCGCAATTGCGGCAACTTCTAAAATCCGATCTTTTTGCGGATCAAGACCAGTCATTTCTAAATCAATCCAAAGAATTTTTGCGTTTTTCATTGTTTAAATTATATCATTTTTTAGTAGAATAAGCAAAAAACTAATCTAAAATTCCAAAATCTTCAAGCTTTTTAGCTTTCGAAATATCAAAATCGGCAATTTTCGTGCGCCGAAGTTGCGAACAGAACGCACCGCAACCTAAATTTTTGCCCAAATCTTCTGCTAGCGAACGAATATAAGTCCCGCTCGAAACATGCGTGCGAACTTTTAGTTTTGGAAAATCATAACTTAAAATTTCGAAATCAAAAATTTCAACCGTGCGTTTAGGAATTTCAAAATCTTCACCCTTTCGCGCTAAATCGTAAGCGCGCCTACCATCAATTTTAATCGCACTAAAAGCTGGCGGTGTTTGTTCAATTTTGCCCAAAAAGTTAGTTTTAATTTCTTTTTCAATCTGTTCGAAAGTTGGAACTTCAAAATTTTCACATTTCGAAATCTCGCCTTCAGGGTCGCCCGTGCTGGAAATTTGGCCAAGTATAAATTCAGCCTCATAGACTTTATCAAGCTTAGTGAGACTCATTGCATTTTTAGTTTCTTTACCATAAAGCAAAACTAAAAGCCCCGTCGCAAAAGGATCGAGCGTGCCAGTGTGGCCAACCTTAACTTTTTTACCAAATTCATCTTTAAGAACACGGCGGATTCTAGCAACCACGCCAAAGCTAGTAATTCCAGCGGGCTTATCAATTAAGATTCGCCCGCTATCGTTTTCGAAAAACGCCATTTTACATTCCTGGAATTCTAAACTGTGATGGATCGTTAGGATAAATTTGATCCGTCATTATTTTATCACCACTATTTTGTGCACCCATTGCCGGCTGTTCTGCTGGACTTGGAGCTACGTCAAAATTTGGAATTTCCGGCGGCATTGGCATTGTACTAAAATCTGGCATAGCTGGTGGCATTGGCATTGCAAAATCATTTGAATTTTGCACCGGATTACTTGCCGCATATTGTTCGTTCGAAATCGGATTGCTTGATTCGAAATTTGAAAGTGGCTGAATAGTTTCAGCTTGCGCATAAGGTTGAGTTTCTGGAATGAAGTTTATATTTTCTCGAGGTTCTTCGTAAACCGCATTCTGAACTCCACTATGACTTAAAACATAGTCATTATTTTGCGGATTCGAAGTTGCCACAGAGTTTTCTCCACGAGAGATTCCACTTGGCTCATACGGTTGAGCACCCATTAAGCTACTTGCAATTTGAGTATTTTCAGCTGGATGATAATATTCATCACCCTGACCTCGCATTGAAGCTTGTTCAATTTCTGGCTGAGCAGAGATTTCAACTGGATTTTGTTGTTCAAAAACTGGTGCAACTTCTGATTGAGTAATTTGAGGTTCAGTAGGTTCAAAGGTTTGCGGTTGTGAGTTTTCGAAAGTTGG
>JABCOZ020000042.1 GCA_013333405.2 Candidatus Saccharimonadota bacterium
AGCCGCCATACCTTGAACCTGAGTGTGCGCCACAATAATCTTTAACCCACCCCAACACTCATTGATAATTTTAATAAAATCTGCGTAACCGGCCGCTTGTGTACTCGAAATTACCGCAACTTTCTGCAAATCTTGTGGAATCCTACGCTTTCGACTTTCATCAAACAAACCTTCTCGCGTTAATTTTTCTTTCAAAATTTCGAGAGACTTTTTAAGACTTCCCTCGCCTTTTGGTGTAATTTTTTCAACTGTTAAACTAAATTTTCCCCAGTTTGTTAATTTGGGCTTAACCTGAGCAATAACCTTCATGCCATCTTCAAGCGGAAAGCGCAATTGCCAAACTGTCATAAAGCAACCAAGAACCGACTCTTCATCTTTCAAGTCGAAGAAAACGAACTTGTTTTGATTCACTTTAAAACTCGAAATTTCACCTTCAATAAGAACACTCGGAAAACTCTTTTCGAAAATATCATTACTAGTTGCAATAAAATCTGAAACACTATAAATCACCTCGTGCGGTTGAGGTTTTTTTATCTCAGAATTTAGCAACTCTTCAAATTCGTCAAAATCCATATTCTTTATTATAACATAACCTTTTAAAATAAAATAACCGCCGTAAAGCGATTATTTTTCGAATAATTTAGAAAATTCTTGATTCAATTCTTGAATTTGTGATTCTTCACCACCAGAAACTGCGCCTAAAATCCAAGTGTTCGCATCTATAAATTCTTTCGCTACTTTAAAAATTTGTTCGCGCGAAATTTGCTTAATAAACTTTGGCTGAGCTTTATAATCTCGAAGATGTCCATCCCAAAAATATCGAGAAGCATAGAATCCTGCCGTTGAAGCAACAGTTTGGCCACCCATTTGGAACGAACCGAGTGAATAACTTTTCATAGCTTCAAGCTCTTTTTCGGTGATTTCTTCATTCAAAACCTTTTTAAGTTCTGAAACAATTAGTTCAAAAAGCTCTTTAGCGGTTCCATAATTAGTCTGCCCTTCGAAATCCCAAGAAGAATCTTTTGGTCCACGAGAAGCGCCAGAATAAACACCATAAGTTAATCCTCGCTTACGAGCTTGCCCAAGAATGCGCGCATGCATTGTTCCAGTTAAAATGTGGTTCAATGCGTGCATTGCGTCCATTTCAGATGTAGTTAGCTTACGTGGCAATAATAGTGAAATTCCAAAACTAATATTCTTCAAATCTGGTCGATGAATAAAAATCGGCGCTTGTGGTTTTTTAGTTGGGTCGGCGATAATTTCAAACCGTTCACCTCTTTCAAGTTGAAGATTTTCGAAACCTTCAAGAATTTTATTTCTACGATTTGGTGTAATTTTTCCAGCGATTACGAACCGCAAATTATCAGTAGTGTGTGTTCGTTTATGATGTTCACGAATATCATCAAGTGTGATATTATCGATAGTTTTTAAACGCTCTTCATAAGTTAACACTTTTTCGCCAAATTCTTGCTGAATTTTCGGCCAAAGAAGACGTGCGTTATTGTTCAAATAGCCGGTCAATTCGTTTCGAACATTACCCTTTTCTGCTTTAAATTCAAACTCGTTAAATCTTGGTTGACTAATTGAGAGAAGCTGTAATTCAAAAATTCGACCCCACTCAAAATCGGCACAATCCGCAACATAATTCATACTCATATCAGATGTCGAAGCATTGTGATAAGCGCCATTTTTAGTAAATTCGGCCTCAAATTCATGTTCACTGGCAAACCTTGCATTTGCACCAAAAGCCATATGCTCCATAATGTGCGCAGTTTCATAAATTTCTGGACTTTTAGTAAATCGAGAACCTGCTCGAAACTGAAACTGAAAACTCATCACCGTCGCATCTGGAACATTCACAAGAAGACCGCGTACGCCATTTTTCAGGCGTACTTCTTCAACGGTGTGGCGCATCTATTTGCGACCCTTCTTTTTGTTCTGGCGTTGAGCTTTTTTAGCTTTTCGCGCATTATTTTTTTTGGCGTTTTCGTTATTTTTTGAAGCGGCTTTTTTAGCTTTCGAAAAATCTTCATCGCGGTTTTTATCACCAGATTGAATCTCGTTAACACCTTTTTCAACTGAGTTCTCAGCAAGTCGTGTAAGTTCAGTATCATGACCTTCGTCTTGATGCGCTACTGCGTCATTTGGTGTAACTCGAGTTAGAATTCGAATTGTTTCATCGCGCAAAGTATTCTGAAGACCATCGAACAATTTTTGTGATTCTGCACGGTATTCAACCAATGGGTCGCGTTGCCCAACACTTCGCCAGTGAATCCCTTCGCGCAAGAAATTCATATTTTCAAGGTGATTCATCCAAAGAGTATCAAGAATTTGCATATAAACTTCACGTTCAACTTTTTGGAACACCTCTTTGCCTAGTTCATTTTCTTTATCTTGGTAAAGCTCTTCGGCAATTTGTTTAGCTAATTTAATTCGCTTTTTGTCGTTAGAAATTCGACCAAGAGCTTCAATCTTCTCTTCATCAACTGGGAAGATTTCAACAAAATCTGAAACGAATTTTTCGTTATTTTTTGAAGGTAGTTCAGCGAGTTCTGCTGCTTTCGAAATGAATAGCTCTTTAATTTCGGCTGTAATATCTTCGCCTTCGAGAATTTTTCTGCGCATCGTATAAACAACTTTACGGTGGCGGTTGATCACGTTGTCATATTGGACAACATTTTTACGCGTATCAAAATTGAACCCTTCAACACGTTTTTGAGCATTTTCAAGTGTTTTCGAAACGGCTTTATGTTGAATTGGCATATCTTCTGGAACACCAAGCCGATCCATCAACATCGCAATTCGTTCACCCTGAAAAATTCGCATCAAGTCGTCTTCAGTTGAAACATAGAATTGGGTTTCTCCTGGATCTCCTTGACGACCACCACGACCGCGGAACTGGTTATCAATTCGGCGAGATTCATGACGCTCTGAACCGATCACTACCAATCCACCAAGCTCTTTAACACCTTTGCCAAGCTTAATGTCAGTTCCACGACCAGCAATATTTGTTGCAAGCGTAATTGCACCTTTTTCTCCGGCACGCGCCACAATTGCAGCCTCGTGCTCGTTGTTTTTAGCATTCAAAAGGTTATATTTAATCCCTTCTTGATCGAGATATTTCGCAATTTGCTCGTTCTTTTCAATTGAGCCTGAACCAACCAAAACTGGGCGTCCTTCTGCATGATATTTTTTAATCGCTTCAGCAACAGCTTTAAGTTTTGCTTTTTCAGTTTTAAAAATTAAATCTTCTTTATCATCACGAATGGCTGGTTTATTTGAAGGAATTTGCACAACTTCCAAGGAATAGATTTGCTGAAATTCTTCGGCCTCAGTAAAGGCAGTTCCAGTCATACCAGAAAGCTTATTGTAAAGGCGGAAGAAGTTCTGGAACGAAATTGTTGCCAAAGTCATTGATTCTTGCAAAACTGGAACTTTTTCTTTCGCTTCAATTGCCTGGTGTAAGCCTTCGTTGTAACGACGTCCGTTCATCAAACGACCAGTGTGCTCATCGACAATAATCACCTCACCATCATTTGTTACAACATAGTCTTTATCGCGTTTAAAAAGAGTTTCGGCGCGCAAAGCTTGTTCAACATGATAAACTGCACGCGAATGTTCTGGTGTGTAAAGATTCTTCATATTAAGAAGTTTTTCGATCTTATCAATTCCAGATTCAGTCAATGCTACACTTCGGCGCTTTTCATCAACTTCATAATCATCTTTCGAAAGTTGCGAAATAATTTGTGCAAACTGAATATAGCTCTCTGGATTTTCAGCAGCTGGAGCAGAAATAATCAAAGGTGTTCTAGCTTCATCAATCAAAATTGAGTCAACCTCATCGACAATCGCAAAATTCAATTCACGCTGGCGTAAAAGATCAACTTCATTCACCATGTTGTCACGCAAATAATCGAAACCAAACTCATTGTTTGTTCCATAAGTAATATCTGCTGCATAAGCCTCTTTTCTAGTTGCTGGGCGAAGTTTTCGCATATTCACGTCTTCATGCTCAGCATTATCATATTCTGGATCAAAAAGATAACTGGCGTCATTAATAATTACACCAACTGAAAGACCAAGAAAGTCATACAGCTTTCCCATCCAAGAAGCGTCACGCTGCGCAAGATAATCGTTCACCGTCACAACATGAACACCTTTACCTTCCATTGCGTTCAAAGCGACTGGTAAAGTTGCAACGAGTGTTTTACCCTCACCAGTTTTCATTTCGGCAACTTTTCCCTCATGAAGAACCATTCCACCAATCAACTGAACGTCAAAGTGGCGCATTCCAAGCACACGAGTTGAGGCTTCACGAACAAGCGCAAAAACATCTGGCAGAATTTCATCCAAATCTTTTTTCGAAAGGCTTTTTTTGAATTTTTCGAAAGTTTCTTTGAGCTTTTCATCGCTCATTTTATTGTATTTTTCGCTCAAATCGTTGATTTCATCAACTTTTCGTTGTAATCGACGCAAAATCTTCTTTTGTGGATCACCAAAAACGGCAGTTAAAAGTTTATCAACTTTATTTTCTTCTACCATTACATTTTTTTTCTTCGCAGTTTTTTTAGACATTTCCCTCTCCATTAAAAACAGTATAAAATCTATCTATAATTTTTTCATAATTTCAATATTAAAAAAAGCCCTTTAGTGGACTTTTTATTTAAAAACTACATCAATCACGCAAGAAACCGCCTCAATCAGCTCTTTTCGCAAGCTTTCAGATTTTTCATTAAAAGCTTCGAGATCATCAAGAAGCTTTTCGTATTCCGAAACTTTCAAACTCAATTTTCGAAGCCCGGCAAGAGTTAGCTGAGTTTTTTTACTTGATTTCTCTGAAATTCCCGAAAGTGGTAAGAAAATCCCTTCATCAATAGAGTCAACCAGCTCAAAAGGTTCTAGCCAGTTTTCTTCGTCTCGATCATCGGAAATATAAAGCTGTTTCGAAAACTCGTTAGATTCGACAATTTTTAATTTGACGATCGGTGGTTCATTTTTGATTGTTTTAATCTCATAAATCACCACTGTCGATATCCCATCATCACTTTTCGAAATCGCAGCAAATCGCCGACCATATTTTGCGAAAAGCTTTTTGGCATAAAAACTACCATTCATAGTTATAACCCCCGTCTTTATTAATATGCGCGCAAAAATACGGAACAATTTCACGAACTTGATATCCGAGATAAGTCAAATCTTCACCTACAACTTTTTTGGTTTCGCCGCTTAAAAATTCATTCACAATAACCTCTGCAATATCTTGAATTTTGAAAAGCCGATCCGTCCATTCTTGAGAATCATACCAAACAAAATGTCGATAATTTTGAATACATTTTTTAATACTTAGCGTTTTAAGTATTTCCCGCCCAAAAATATAAACCTTATG
>JABCOZ020000043.1 GCA_013333405.2 Candidatus Saccharimonadota bacterium
ACTAAATAGAATAATATTGTAACATTTTTAGAATCGAGAGGCAAGAATAAGCTTTATTTTTATTATAAAATATGGTAAAATTTAAAAACAAATATTATGAATCTACTAAAAAACTTTAAACAATCTTGGGATTTTTTCTATAGGAATAAATACGGTCTTTTAATTGGTACTTCGTTTTTGCATTTTACAATGTCTGTAATTGGAATAAATTTACTTTTTTGGTCTTTTAGGTTAATTTTATTATTCTCCAACCAAGAAAACCTAACTAAAGATAATTTCTATTTAATTTTCTCAAACCCATTAAGCTCTCTTTTTTGTGCAATTTATATTTTGCTCGTTGCATTCTTGACTTTTGCTGAATTTTTTATTTTAATCAATTTTATTAATTCTAGAAGAGAATCTTCGGCTTTTTCCATAAAGACCGCCTTATCTAAATCTTTCATAAAACTAAAAAGCTTAGTCGGCTTGCAAATTTTCTTTTTTATAATTTACTTTATCTCTATGGTTCCGCTTGAGAATCTTGGACTTTCTACTGCAATAACTGAACGACTTAGAATTCCTGCGTTTATTACAGGCGAAATTTTAAAAACGCCAACAGGAGCTTTGCTGTATTTTATCTTAATTTTCGCAGTTTTTTATATAAACTATCGTTTAATATTCACATTTCCACGCACAATTTTAAAAGAAGAGCCACTTTCGAAAAGTATTAAAGAAAGCTGGAGAATAACTAAAAAGAAAATGCCTCAAATTTTAATTCCAATTGGTATTTTTGAGATTATTTTTATGGCTTTGGGCTTAATTTTTATGTTTATCGTTGTTGGTTTTCTAGGGATTTTTAAACCTTTTTTTGGTTTTTTGCTTTCGAGAACAATTCTTCAGACTATGTTCGACGCAGTCTTTTTTTCTTTTTCGGTTTTGACTAAAATATCAATTGTAATAGTTTTATTAAATAATATAGAACCTCAGAGATTAAAAAATATTGAAAATAGAAAAGAAAAAAGAAAACGCTCAAGTATTCTTGCGGTTTTTATGATTTTACTCTTGAGCGGATCGATAGCTATTAATGGAATTCAGATTTATTACCGAAAAATCGACACAAAAATCCTCAAAATTGCTCATCGTGGCGATATCCAGGGCGGAGTTGAAAATTCTCTTGAAGCACTTGAATCAGCGAAAAAGAAAGGTGCAGATTATGTAGAGATGGATATCCAACTCACGCGTGATAATAATTTTGTAGTGATGCACGATTATAATTTGCAGCGATTAACTGGTCGAAATGCACGTGTTAGAGATTTGGATTTAAGGGAAATCCAAAATTTAACAATTTTCGAAAATGGTTTCAAAAGCCGAATTCCAACTTTTGAAGAATATGTAAAAAGAGCAGAGGAGTTAAAAATTAAGCTTTTAGTTGAGCTGAAACCAAGTGGTGATGAGCCGGAGAATTTTGCCGAAATGTTTGTGAAGAAGTTTCGAAAACTTGGTGTAGAGCGAAAATTTAAAACAATGTCGCTGGATTTAAATTTAATGCGAAAAATCGAGAAAATTGCGCCTGAAATCGAAACTGGCTTTGTGATACCATTGCAATTCGGCGATTTCGATAATTCAAAAATTGATTTTTATGTGATCGAAGACTTTTCGTATCGACACGATTTAGCGTTAAAAGCTCACAGAATGCATCGAAAAATATTTGTTTGGACGCTAAATACGAGAAGTGAAATTTCGAAATATCTCCAAGAGCCGATTGATGGAATAATTTCTGACGAACTTGAAATGATTAACGAAATTGAAAAAGAGGATCGCTCTAAAGAATCAATTCTAAAAACCTTTGTGCGAATTTTAAAGCTTAAATTGTAAATAAAAAACCGCAAAACTAAGTTTGCGGTAAAAATCTATCGAATAGTTTTTAAGGTAATATGTTTATGCTGAAGGTTGAATAAATCATAAAACCTAGCGGCAAGCATAAAAGTTTTCGAAACCCTGTTTTCTTGAATTTCGTTCTCAGAAGGTTCAAAAGCCAAACATATTTCGCAAAATGCCTGCATTACACCCAAGAAATTTAAATACGGATCTTGAAAATTTCGCCGATATGAACGCAAAGTTGTCAGAAAATCGTTATTTAAAATTGGAATTCCATATTTTTCGGCGAATTCGAAAATTTCTTTGTTCATTTGTTCATGAGATTTTTTTAAAATTCGGATTTGGTTTATTTTGCGATTGCGATATTCGTGAATCGGAAACGGAAAATCATACATTCCAGAAGGAAAAAACATATGGTGATTATTACTTTCACCTTGTTTTAATCTCTGGAATCTCTTCGGAAAATCGAAAATTTCGTTGTTGAGTTTTTCGAATTCTTCATTCCAATCATAAAGTTGCGAAATTTTCACAAAATCACCATTAGAATCTTTCAAAAAAGCCATCATCTGACGCCGACGCCGACGAACTTCATTTAAAACATGCGTTCTTGGCTCATTTTCACGAATATTTTCGAAATAAGCTTTTGTCTCGAAAAATCTCGCAGCCGGATTTTTTGCAATTTTCTTTTCTTCGAGCGAAATCCATTTCCAAAACTCTAATTTATACGCAGAATTCATTAAACCATACAAATTATAATAGTAAAGTGAAATATCATAAAGTATAAATTCGATGAAGTCTTCATCAATTTTAGTAATTTTATGATTCGAAATATCACTAAAAATCTTCAAGCTTTTGAGATGATTTTTCGCAAGTAGAATTTGAATGAAATTATCGAGCAAATCTTCCGGAAGACAATCCGTGAGAAGCAAATTGATGATTTCGTAAAAAACTTGGTTTGAAACATTTTGAATAAACAGCGGTTGGAGCAGAATTTCGAAAGTTTCTGGTGACAGCGAGTGGATTTTTTCATCCGAACGCCAGCCGAGTTTTCGAGTTGGATTCTCCGGATCAAGCCGAAGCATTAACGACAAAATTGTTTCAAAGTTTTGGGCTAATTTTTGCGAATTTTTTGAAGGGAGAATTATTCCTTCAAAAATTTTGTAGTTTTCATCGGAAATTTCAGTTTCGAAAAACTCATCTTCGTTAAATTTCGAAGACATCATTTTTCCGCGTTTCAAAATCGCATTCACAAAAACTTCGAAATTATTATAAAAAGCAGCATCTTTAAGCTTCATAATTGTTCCTCCTTTTTAAAGTGCGCTGAAATGAAAATTAAACAGTTGATATTATCATATAATTTTTTCGAAGATATTTCAAGCGTAAAATAGTTGCGAAAAGGCTTGAAAAAACACGTTTTATGTGATAGAATAGTAAAGTTAATATTAATTGCGAGTGAAATTTGGGAGATTTTGCGCCTCATTTCTTCGGAAGAAATGACCAGCACGAAGCAAACAAACACTCTTTAAATGAAAGGAATAGTTCAATGAGTCGAATCGGAAAACTACCTATTGAGGTTCCGGCTGGTGTGACAATCACGATTGACGAGAACGAGATTTCAGTTAAAGGCGCTAAAGGCGAGCTAACTGTGCCTCATTTGTCAGACGTAACTGTCGATCTTGACGGCGCAACTTTGAAGGTTGTTCGAAATAATGACGAACGCGTAGCCCGCGCACAACACGGATTACAACGAGCTCTTTTGAATAATGCCGTTATTGGTGTTACAAAAGGTTTCGAAAAGAAATTGGAAGTTAACGGAGTTGGTTTCCGTGTTCAAACTAATAATCCACAAGAGCTTGAAATGCAACTTGGTTTCTCGCACCCTGTAATCTATAAAGCAAAAGAAGGAATCACTCTTTCTAACGACAAAATGGTTATTACAGTTGCAGGAATCGACAAGCAAGCTGTTGGTCAAGCTGCGGCAGAAATCCGCGCTTTGAAGAAACCTGAACCATACAAAGGTAAAGGTATTAAATATGTTGATGAAGTTATCTTGCGAAAAGCAGGAAAGGCAGGTAAGTAATGTCTAAAGCATTAGCACTTAAAAAGCAAAACTTGGCTTTGAGAAAAGGTCGCGTTCGAGCAAAAATTTCTGGAACAGCTGAACGCCCACGCCTAACTGTATCTATAAGTAATTTGCATGTTTCAGCTCAACTTATCGACGACGTTGCTCAAAAAACTCTTGTTTCGGCAACAACTGTTGGTTCAAAAGCTAAAGGTTCAAAAACAGAACTTGCTGCAAAAATTGGTACAGAAATCGCCAAAAAAGCAAAGAAAGCTAAAATTAATACAGTAGTATTTGACCGAAATGGTCGCCAATATGCAGGTCGCTTGCACGCTTTGGCAGATGCTGCTCGTAAGGAAGGATTGGAGTTCTAATTATGGCTGAAGCTCAAAAAACTCAGGCTCCACGCCGAAATAACGGTCGAAAAAATGATCGTCGAAATAATACTCGACACCAAGAACGCGAAGAGAAACAGTTTGAAGAATTAGTGATTAATATCGATCGCGTTTCTCGTGTTGTTAAGGGTGGACGCCGATTCCGCTTTAAAGCACTTGTTGTTGTAGGCGACCGCAAAAACAAAGTTGGCGTTGGTGTAGCTAAAGGTCAAGACGTGACTGCAGCTATTGCTAAAGCAACAAATGTTGCAAAGAAAAACATGATTG
>JABCOZ020000044.1 GCA_013333405.2 Candidatus Saccharimonadota bacterium
CTTGTTCTTAGGTTTTTTCTTATTGATAACACGAAGTCGACCTTTTCGGCGAACTAAAATGTCATCTGGACTGATTTTTTTAACACTTGCACGAACTTTCATAAGTGTATAAAAACTCCTTATCCTTTAGGTTTATATTATCTGCAAATCCCCATAGAAATAATAAGCCATTTCGAAAGCTGGCTTTTTCTATTTCGAACCTGCTAATCTCTTAGGCGGAAGCTGATTCTTCCCTTCGTGAGATCGTAAGGGGTCAACTCTACTTCAACCTTGTCGCCCGGCACCAATCGAATATAATGCTTTCGCATTTTTCCACTGATATGAGCGATGATTGTATGCCCATTTTGAAGTTCAACTTTAAACTGCGTGTTCGGCAAAGCCTCCACTATTTGTCCTTCCAATTTTATTACTTCCTTTTGAGCCATAAATCTATACCATTCTATATCATTACATTATAAAAGTCAATAGTTTTATTTAATTTTATTAAAATTAAAAGCGCCCACTTATGGACGCTTGTGTATCAATCTAAACTATACACTACACTTAAGAGCCTCTGCAATATCGCTATCTTTCAATATTAAAGGAGACCAAGTATCAACATAAAATCCACCAGAATCCATAGGTAATGTTCTGATATACTGAATTATAGTCCGCCTCTTCCTCTCAGTAACAATTGTGTATTTACCAAAATCAGAATATTGCTTTAGCTTTCCGATTTTAAAAAGTTCAACAATTTTCGAAAAGAATCTTATTGAAGGATTAATAATAAAAGCTTTATCTGCATATTCCATCATTGAAAAATCGCATTCAGTATCGCCAACTGCAACAATATAAAAATCATCACGATTAAAATCTCCAGAACTACGATCTCGCAAAAGTTCTTTTATAAAGACATGTTTATCTTGGAAAGTTCTAATCGAAGTCTCTTTGAATATTCCAGCCTTTTCATCCTTTACATAATCCTGACCAATTCCTTTTGAAAAGCCATATTCTTTCACGAAAGCATCAACTAAAAATTTCGGTGAGCCAGAAATTGCAACCAATTCGAAACCTTCTTGTCGTAAAAACTTTATAAGCTCTTTCGAAAATACATAATCTTGGTGGTCGCGATATTCAACTGCAACTCGACGACCAATCTCACGAACTTCTTCAAGAGTATAATTTTCAAGAGAAAACATTGTAAATTCAACAACTTTTTCACAATAATCTCCATATAAATAGTCAGATTTGTCTTCAGAAGATTTATAAGCTTTTCGAAGTTTAGAAATTTCATCTTGAAGTTGAAGATATTTTTCTTCATTAGTTCCACGATAAGAGTAATCTTGAATAAGAATTTCAAAAAGAGATTCTGTCAAAGATTTATTTCGAATTGTTCCATCGATATCAAAAAACGCAATCTTGTGTTTTGACATATTTCCCACCCCAATCTAAAAATGTACTACCAGTAAATGATAGCACATTTTTATTATGTCAAATTAAGACTTTCGTATAGCTCTTAGCATCACTCGTTTATTAAAGGTATTCTTCGAGTAATCCCAATCACCAACGCATGTTATAATATTTAATCCTTCTTTTGAAGGTTCAAATGAATCAAGCATCGTACTCATTCCAAATTTATTATTTTCATCATTAATTTCATCAACAGACATTTCACGAACATCTTTAACCTCATAGGTTATCTTTTGACCATCGCCCCTTTCAACTATTATATCTGAACCCTTGGAAAGATTTCCAAGATTTTCGAAAATTCCTCCTTTAGTTGGACCTCCATTATGGCCATCCATAAGGAGAGCGCCCTTAGAGCTTCCCGGTAAGGCACTTTTTACATACCAACCAGCGTCATGAATTGAAATTGGCGAATCGAGTTGGTTAGTATTCTTTATTAATCCTAATTGAATAATACGGGCATTTGATATTTTTAAGCTAGGGATTGATAGAAATCTTGGAAAAAGTGGATTTGGAACTTGATAGGAATTCTTTTTATCTTCGGTAATCTCAGTTTCATCAACCTGGCGAGCCAATGTTGAGACACCCGGAGCCTGCTGCTGATTTTTTTTAGGTTGTAGAAGATTATTATATATATAAATTCCAGTATAGCCGATCAAACAAAACCAACAAAATACAAGAATTAAGGAAAATATCTTTTTAGTTTTTTTTCGAGAATTTTTAATCTTCATCTAAGAGTCTCTTTATCTATAATCATCGTAAGTCACCATTAAGGCTCGTGAATTTACCTGTCTGATAGTTTCAAGAGCGACAGTTACGATAATTAAAACTCCAGTTCCCCCAATCGAAAGATTACTATTCTGAATTGAAGCTAAATTATATAAAAGATAATCAGCGATAAACGGCAATAAAGCAATTAAACCAAGAGCTATCGCGCCAAATAAATTTAAGCGATTAACTACTTTGTTTAAATATTTTACCGTAGAAATTCCAGGACGAACACCTTCAATAAATCCACCCTGTTTTTGAAGATTGTCGGCAATCTCATTTGAATTAAATACAATAGAAGTATAGAAGTATGTAAATACTACAATTAGCACGAAATAAATAGCCGGGTAAATAAACGATTCAATAGACGAACCTGTAAAGGTTCCTTGATTTGGGGCGGAGAACCATTTTATTAAGTTGTCAGCCAATGAAGTATTCACCTTAGCATTCTTCATTACCTGACCAATAAAAGCAGGAAGACTTAAGAATGAAACAGCAAAGATAACAGGAATAACACCGGCAACAATAAGTTTGATTGGTAATATACTTTTTATTCCACCATAAGATGAATTTCCATGAACTCGTTTTGCGTAATTAATAGTAATAACCCTTTGGGCCTCATTAATCTTAACTAAAATATAAAGAAGAGTTAGACTTACCATCAAAAGTATCAATGTAATTATAAATACAATACGATTAACAGGTAGGGTAAACCACCCAAAAACATCGAAGGCACCATCTTTAGTATCTGTAATTGAAGATACTAGAGTTGCTAAAGTTGTTGGTAGTTGTGAAATAATTCCAGCAAAAATAACCAAAGAAATTCCATTCCCAATACCTTTTTCCGTTATAATCTCACCAATCCACATCAAAAGAACTGACCCGGAAACCATTGCAACAACAGCGACAATCCAGTTAGCCAAGCTCATCCCACTAAAACTTACAGAATTAGATTGAAGAACAGTTGTTTGTAAGATAAAAATATAAGCAATAGACTGAATGATAGCTAGAGGAATAGTTAGAATTCGTGTCCATTGGTTAATCTTTCGTCGACCAGATTCACCATCATTATTTAGTTCTTCGAGCGATGGAATAGCTTTTGTCATTAACTGAGTAATAATTGAGGCAGTAATAAATGGGCTTAAACCAACAAGCATAATTGA
>JABCOZ020000045.1 GCA_013333405.2 Candidatus Saccharimonadota bacterium
ACTCATTTATAAGCACTTTCACTTTCATTATTATGTATTTCTATCTCAATTATATTGTTTTCATTTTTCCAAGTCAATTGCTTTACGCAAAAAGCAAAACCGCCCAAATTGAGCGGTTAGTCTTATCCGTTCCCAGCGCGCTTTTCTGAAAGGTGTTCATCATCTCGTGGCGCAATGAAATCTGAATTTTTCTCATCAAGTCTTGCAATCACTTTTCGAACGAGTCGTTCTGGGTTGTTGTCGTAGATTATATCTTTCGTTCCCGGCGCTTCAACATTTTGAAGAAGTGTTGGAACATAATCAGCAAGCGCTGTACTTCCAAGCAAAATACCGCAAACTTTGCGAGATTCTAAAGCAGTTGCGAGTTCGTGGAGCGAACCCATTCGACCACCAACCGTAATCACCGCATCACTCGAAAGAACCAAATGCGTATCACGCCCAACATAGCTCATTCCCGTAAAATTAATATAGTCAAAAGGTTTGAACGGTAATTTATAGGTATTTACATGTTGCCGAAAACTTGAGGCTGGTGAGAATCCAATACTCAAGCCTGTTCGACCTTTAACACTCACAGCACCCAAAGCAGCGTGATGCGGTAAACCGACCGTTGCACCAGTTGTTAAAATCTTCCCCTGCCGAACAATCTCTTGCCCGAGCCTAAAAGCTAAATCTCGCGAAGCTAAAACACTATCACCAGTTGCCGCTCCTGAAACACAAATCTGATATCTCATTTTTCTCCTTTTAAAATAATTTTTCTTCTATTTGTTGAATTGAATAATTCGAAAATTCCCGCTGATATTCTTCAAGAATTTGCTGCTTTAAGTCTTTTTCGAAAAAAGTTTTTGAATGTTCGGCTAAATTTATTATTCGCTTATTTATTTCAACATCTTTTCTGTTTACTGAGACTAAGCCATCTTCTGCAAAAAATATCGCACTACCAAATTTTCGCCAAAAATCTTCGTTCTTCAACTGGTTTTTTAACGCCAAAAACGCTTCAATCATTAAAATATTATCGCCAGAAAATCCCAATTCGCGCTCAATTTCATGCGATTTTCGATATAATTCTGCCATAATTTGAGCCGAAACGCTCTTTGATTCTGGTTTTTTAGCTTCTATTTTCGAAACACCAAAATCGAATTTCCTCGCATAAGCGCCTTCTAAACCCAAAAGCTCTGTTAATTTATAGGTTTTCATATTTTAATCTCCTGTATCGGCATTGAGTGAAGTTCGGTATTTTTATATAAAATTCCTTTTTTTGCACCCATATATTGGATTACAGATGTCGAATTCGCGCTAGCAAATAGAATACTCTGCTTAATGTTGGCACCTTGAGCCCACTGGCTAACAAAGCCCGAGCCAAATGCATCGCCAGCACCAGTTCTATCTATTGACAGTACGTCTTCATACATTCCGGCGCGGATAATTTTGCCATCAGAAGCCGCCCAAACACCATTCGCTCCATCTGTTAAAATTACAACTTCCACAAGACTACAAGCATTTCGAACTAGTTCTTCAGCAGAAACTCCCTCAAAAATTAAACTTGCTTCCTCTTTGTTTACAATTAAAATTTCGACATCCTGAAGTAGAGTTCGAACTTTTTCAGGCTCTTGAAGTTCTTTCTTACCAGGATTCCACGCTATTTTCGCACCCTTTTTTATAGATTCTTTAAAAATTTTTAGAAGCGCGTCAAATCTACCAGCTAAGTTCGAAACATAAATCCAATCAAATTCACCATATTTTAATTCAAAATTTTCAGCGTAAATATGTTCCGAGGCACCACGATAAGTTAAAATTGTTCGTTCACCATTTGGCGCTAAAATAATAGTTGAATAATCTGTATTAAATCTTTTCGAAAATTCAACACGCGAAGTATCAATAGATTCTCCATCGAGCATTTTTAAAATTTGTTCACCCGAAGAATCATCTCCAACCACACCCATAAAACTTGAGATCAGACCTTGTCTCGCAAAAGTTGTTGCAGCATTAGTAGCACCACCACCACTCGAAATATCAATATTTTGAATATCAATTTTCGAACCGAGCTGGAATTCAACCACATCTTGGTCTTCCGCCATTGAAATCAAACGAAATTCAGGCGAATTGCTCAAAAAAACATCCTGAGTAGCCGCTCCGATTGAAAGAATTTTTGGCAAATTCACTTTTAAATTGCCCCTTTTCGGCTAATCTCAGCTTCCATCTGCTTATAGCTTCGTTCAGGATTTTGTGAATTCATAATTGCCGAACCAACATTTATAACATCAACACCAGATTGCGCCAAATTGAAAATATTCGAAAGATTAGCTCCGCCATCCCAGCCAATCTCAACATTGCTGTTAATCTCTTTAATTAAGCGGATCTTCTCGAGCTGCATCATACTTGCACGACCACCCATTTCGCCCAAATTTCCGCTAAAAATCAAAATATGCTCAGCCGCTTGAATTGCTGGCGCGACAGTTTCTGGAACAGTTGAACGAAGCAAAGCTAAACCAGGTTTAATCATCGTTTCGTTTTTAAGCCTTTCGAAAATTGACACTAAATCTTCCTCAACTTCGGCATGAAAAATAACCATATTCGGGTTAAGTTGAATAATTGTATCAATATGCTCGCTTGGGCGAGCGACCATCATATGAATATCGACCTTCCATTCTTGAGGCCACCAAATTTGCGTTTCGGGTAACGTTAAATTAGGCGCAAATTCGCCGTCTGTTACATCAATATGAACTCTCTCAGCAAAAGGAAAAATCGTCTCAACCTGAGCTTTATATTCATCTGGATTGGTTGCTAAAATTGCTGGTATTATTATCGACATTTATACCTCATCAATCTGTTTATTTCTTCTTACAAATCTTGGAGCAGCTGCAAATGGAGTTTTTAGCCAAACATCAACTGTTTCTTTCCACTTAGCTTCAGCTTCATCTTTATCAAAAACTCGAGCCGGCAAACAAATCACATTGCTATCATTATCATTGCGAGTCCATTTAGCCTCTTCTGGCTCCCAAACAACAGATGCACGGATACCTTTAAAACGATTCGCTGCCATTCCCATTCCTTGAGCGCCACCACAAATCAAAATTGCTCTTGGATCATATTTTTCATTGGCTCGTATTTTCGAAACCGCCACGCGAGCGAATTCAGGAAAATCATCATTTGGGTCATATTCAAAACCGCCGATATCTTCAACATCATATCCACCCTCTTTTAAGTATTTAAAAACTTTCTCTTTTAAGTAAAAACCTCTGTGGTCTGCGCCAAGAAAAATCTTCACATCACTCCTTAAATATTAGCCGCAACGTCAGCGACAATTTCTACTAATCGATTTGAATATCCCCACTCGTTATCATACCAAGCAACAACTTTAACCAAATTCCCACCAACAACATTAGTTAATTCAAGGTCAACGATAGAACTGTGGGAATTTCCTTTGAAATCCGTAGATACAAGAGGTTCTTCAGTTACAGTTAAAATACCTTGATAAAAAGGATCGGCTGCGGCACGCTTAAATACTTCATTAATTTCTTCTTTTGTGGTATCCCTTTTCAAAACAGCAGTAATATCACTTAACGAAACTACCGCAGTCGGAACACGCACAGAAAGACCGTCGAACTTACCAACCAAAGAAGGAATAACTTTTGCGGTTGCAATCGCCGCACCAGTTGTTGTTGGAACAATATTCTCAGCCGCAGAACGAGCTTCTCGCAAATCTTTTGCAGGAGCATCTAAAATTCGCTGGCTTGCAGTATAGGAATGAACTGTTGTCATCAAAGATTTTTCGATTCCAAATTCTCGTTCAAGAACTGCCATAACAGGCGCAATGCAGTTTGTCGTACAGCTTGCATTCGAAATAATATCATCTTCACGAGTGAGCTCATGTTCGTTCACGCCAAGCACAATAAACTTTGCACCTTCACCTTTTGCAGGAGCCGAAATTACAACTTTTTTAGCGCCAGCATTAATATGCGCTCGAGCTTTTTCTGGTTGAACAAATAATCCGGTCGCTTCAATAACAACATCAATACCAAATTCTCCCCAAGGCAAAAGTGCTGGGTCTTTTTCTGCTAAAACACGAATTTGTTTTCCAGCAACAAAAATCGAATTGTCATCATAAGAAACGTCATGATGATAAGTTCCATAAGTTGAGTCATGTTTTAATAGATGAGCTAGGGTTTTTGTATCTGTTAAATCGTTGATAGCAACAACTTCAATGTCATCTCTTTCGAAAGCTAATTTAAAAGCATTGCGACCAATTCGCCCAAATCCATTAATTGCAATTTTTTTAGACATTTCGTCTCCTTTTTTATTAAATTTCCTACAACTATTTTAACATAAACGCTTTCAAAAATCTAGAATTAAAATCGTTGACTTTTGATTAAGCTTATGCTATTAATTGTTGTGTTGACATAAAAAATCAGCAAATAGTACATTTCAAGGAGGATTTTCGAACAGAAATCGAATGATTAGTGTGTGGGCTTGCGTTAAAGTCGACCAATCGGAATAGACACATTAGTGGAATAATAAAGAAAAAACTAATATGAGTGGAGATATGATACTCAAGGTAAAAAATGGAAAGCCGATGTAGGCATCAATGGCACGCTTCAGCCGTGGACTATAAACGCTTCATGATTTCAACTGAACATATCTGCACGGCGACAATATACCAATATTAGTAAATCATGGCAGTAATTACGGCTGGAGAACGGTTCTTCCTCGCTCCCAACAAAATAGTCCCGAGTAAGACTTAAAATTACTCATTTTTAACATAAAGGAGAATATATGAAAAAGCCACAAAGCAAAAAAGATATTGTAATTATTTCATCACTAATGTTAGCTTTTATATGGTTAGTTATATTAACTGGATTATTTATTTGGCACTACAAAGGCTCTGAAGAGAATTATTGGAATACGATGGTTGAAATATATAGTAATAGAGATAAAATAATAAAACTTGAAGAAAAAAATAAGTAAAAATCTTTAGCAAAAAAGACATTCACCCGAACGTCTTTTTATTTTTTCTATTTCTCGCTAGATTTTCTTGCTTTAATTGCCTCTGCATTTTTGGTTGGTTCTAAATCACCTCTTTGGCGAAGTTGCGAGCGAAGCTTAATTCTCGCGTGCGAAGTCTTCACTAGTTCCAACCAATCAATTTTTGGCGCAGAATTTTTTCGCGTCAATACTTCAACAACATCACCTTTTTCAAGTGGCTTATCAAAAGCGTGAATTTTTTCATTAACCCGAAAAGCATAGGCATGTTTACCGATATCGCTATGCACCATATAGGCAAAATCAAGTGGCAATGCACCCTCTGGTAGATTGTAAATATCGCCCTTTGGTGAATAAACAAAAATTCTATCGCCAAAAATATCAATCTGAAGCTGCTCTGGGTCAATTTCCTCACCATCTCTTAAGCGTTGCGCCACATCTTGAAGTTGCACAATCCATTGCAATTCATTCGATAGACCCCCATTACCTTTAACTTCACTTCGGCGCTTCGAAGTCGCGCCCGAAACATAATCTTTACTCGATTTTTGCTCATGATAATGAAAACTCGCTGCCAAACCACGCTCGGCAAACTCATGCATGTCACGCGTTCGAATCTGAAACTCTGCAATTAATTTCGAAGGTGTGATCACAGTCGTATGCAGCGATTGATAGCCGTTTGGTTTTGGCATTGAAATATAATCTTTAATTCGTTCAATCATTGGCTTATAAATTGAATGCAAAATCCCCAAAACACGGTAGCAGTCATCTTTCGAATTCACAATAATTCTCAAAGCCATTAAATCATAAACCCGATCAATATCACCCCTAGTTTTTTTAAGCTTTTTGTAAAGAGAATAGACACTCTTAACTCGCCCTGAAATCTCAAATTCTACACCCGCTTTTTTTAGCTCTTTTTCAACCTCTTCACGGACCTTCCCTAATTTTCGAGTACTTTTACCAAGACGTTTTCTAATTTCATTTTCGAGTCGCTTATATTCTTTCGGATTCAAGTAAAGGAAAGCTTGCTCTTCCATTTGCATTCGAACTCGCCCCATTCCTAATCGGTCAGCAATTCGCGCAAAAACATCCAAAGTTTCACGGGCAATTTTCTTCTGCTTTTCCGGCGACATATATTGCAAAGTTTGAACGTTATGCAACCTATCTGCCAATTTAATAATCACTACACGAACATCTTGCCCGACTGCAATCAGTAATTTCGAAAGATTATCTTTCGTCTGAGGAAGATAAGTTTCGAGATTTCCCATCCCTGCGCGTGCCTTCCCAACCTTAGTTACACCATCAACCAAAAAAGCGATATCTTCATCAAAATTTTTAGCAATTTCATCAAGAGGAGTTTCAGTATCTTCCACTACATCATGTAAAACGCCGGCTATAACAGTATCGATATCCATTCTCCATTCAACCAAAAAGCTAGCTACTTTTAGTGGGTGTGTAATATATTCTTCACCCGATTTTCGAATTTGGCCTTCGTGCTTTTTAGTTGCGAATTTAATCGCTTTTTCTAATCTTTTTATATCTTCTGCCGAATAAAACGGTTTTGCAATTCTTAGGAGTTCTGCCTTTTCCATATATTAATTATACATAAATTCCAAAAAAAAATCAATTATTCCACTTGACTTTTATAGATAATATTGTAATATATAAAAATACGAAAGTTGAACATTTCAAATTGATTTTCTATTTTCGAATTTTTTTAGGAGGTGCTAACATGGCACAAGAACCGTTGAAAGAATTGGCAGACAGCTTACTGTCTCTGTTTAAGGAAATTACCGCATCTGAGTATGAAGCGCAAAGTCAAAGAATAAATTCGCTCGAAAAGAAAGTAGATAAAATATATACTTTCATTTTCGAATCACAAAAGCTGATTAGCTCTATATTTGCGGTGGAAGAATTAAAGGAGAACTATCAAATAATCCAAACCGAAAAACCTTCGGCATTAAAAATTGATCATCCAAAAGTTGATAATTTCGAGGAAAGTAGCCCCATAAAAAAGGACTACATAAGCCGAATAGATAACATAAGGGGTAGATTCTCAGAACAATACCTTAATATAGTGAAAGAAACTAAAGTTTGTATTTTTAGAAAAAACAGCAAGAGCATCTTGACCCATACTAGAAATACTTATTTACCATTTTTTCGCACGAGGCTCTTTAGTGAGGAATTTATCCTCTAATGATGACACATCTCTCGAATCTATTAAAAGATACTTAAGAGATGACGAATTTAGATATATCATCATAAACAAAAAAGAAGTGACGGATAATCTTCTAAAAAATATCCAAAAACTGGACGCAGAAGATTATCTTAGGGTATTGTTTGTACAGATTAACAAACCAATATACTCAATATTCAACAAGATAATCAGCAATAGAATGGAGGCTGATAGAAAGAGAAAATCAAAATAAACTGAGCAATATGCTCAGTTTTTAATTTATATAATTATATTTATTATCTCAATTCAAATCTGTAATTATTTTTTATTCCAGCGAGCGATTGATTCCGCAATAACTTCTTTCGCTTCTTCGATATCGCCAAACTTTTCAACCTTAGTTGTACCAGCTTTTTTCAAATCTTTATAGTGATTAAAGTGGAATTCAATCTGTTTAATAAGTTGCTCTGGCAAATCCGCCAAAGTCTTATATGCATTACCAGTATCACGATCATCTGCTGGAACAGCGATAATTTTGTCATCAACTTCACCATCGTCAACAAACTTCATCACACCAAGAATTCGTGCTTCCAGGAAAATTCCAGTCGTGAGCGGATCATTTGTGATAAGCAAAACATCCAATTCGTCACCATCTTCATCAAGAGTTTGTGGAATAAATCCGTAATTTGTAGGTTTCGCAAAAACTTTTGGCTCTACACGATCTAGTTGCATCGCAGCTAATTCACGATTCCATTCAATCTTATGAGTTGAGCCAGTAGGAATTTCAACCACAACATTAATAATTCCGTCTTGATAATTTCCAGGTGTTAAAATTTTATTAAAATCAGCCATATTTTTCCTTTCTTTTCTTTCTCTAATTTTAGCAAAAAAATAACTTGTTTTCAAGATCTAGCCATATATTGACATAAAAAGATATATATGATATAATTTGAAAATCACAAATGAAGGAGGTCTCAAAAATGGGACTTAAAAACTCAGCACATTTCATTGGTATTATCAGAGGTGGTTTTATCGAACTACGCGATTACGACGATATTCAAGATCTGCAAGATGGGACTAAGATTATTATTTTTACACTCACCCCAGATGAACAAAAAGCATTCAAAAAATTAATCACAATGCTCAAAATCGCAACGTTCAAAGACTTAATGCAATCCAAACTGCAATCCGAAATTAATAGTTTCGAAAGAATTCCAAACTTTTTCGAACCAGATTTTTTAAAAAACTTAGGAATGTCTCGTCAAGCCCGAATTACTAAAAAATCTAGGGAGAACGAAATTCTATTAAAAAAATATCGCGCCCCGGTTGTTAGCACTAAAAAGCGCTTACAATCACGAAAAATACCAATGACATCAAAAAAATAAAAGAGAGCAGATATTTGCTCTCTTATTCTTTATTCGCAAGCTCGACCAAACTCGCTTCCATTGATTTTTGTGTTCGGCGACGAGTTTGGGTTTTAGTTTTAGGTTTTTGGCTTTTCTCCTTATTCTTTGATGTATTTTTTGCGCTTGGTTTTGCTTTGACTACCTTTTTATTCTTTTTGCCTCGAGACTCAGTACTATCTTTTTTCGAAACTTCTACTTGTATATTCTGTGCAGGCTTTTCGACTTTCGAACTTTTCACGGCACGACCCTTACTTTTTGTATTTTCGATTTTTGCTTTTTTAACGCCCGATGGTCGCGCAAACATCATTTTTCCCGCAGCAGTTTGAAGCGAACGAATAAATTCCACCTCGCTATTTGTTCCAATCAGGCTTTCGCCATTTTCAACAACAACCATTGTACCATCAGGTAAATGTCCAATACCTTGTTTTTTCTCATTTCCTTTTTGAGTTATTTCAAGCATGATTTTTTCGCCTGGCAAATAATCCGCCCTAACAGATTGAACGAGTTCATTAATATTTAGAACTTCAATCCCCTCAACTTTTGCAACTTTATTCAAGTTATAATCTGCCGTTAAGATATCAGCATTCATTTTTTTTGCCAAGGAAATCAAACGATTATCAACCCCTTCGGCAGCAGAATTACCATCAGCTAGAATGCTTACTGTTACCTTTTCTTCACTCTGAAGGGCTGAAATAATATCTAGCCCGTATCTTGCTCGAACTCGTTTTTCATCATCACCACCATCCGCCAAAATTTGAAGCTCACCAACTACGCTCCGCGGAATAAGAATATCAAAATTAATAAATCCAGTCCTTGTTACTGCTAAAAATCGGCCATCAATTAAAATTGATGTGTCAACCAATACTTGTTTTTTTGTTTTCGAAATCAACGGTTTATCATTTTTCGAATCAAACCAAATTCCGCACACAATAAATAAAATTAAAAATAGTAAAAATGTTTCCATACTTTCCTTTATTGTAAATATTTAATTAAAGCTTCTCGCAAATCACGAACAGATGTTACTAGACTATCTTTCGAAGATTTTTTTGGGGCAAGAATATTTGTAAATCCAAGCTTCTTTGCTTCAGAGATTCTTCTTTCAGCTTGAATCACTGTTCGAATTTCACCACCCAAGCCAACTTCACCAAAAACTACTACACCGTCAGAGAGTTTTCGCTTTGCGGCCGCCGAAGCGATCGCCATCGTAACAGCCAAGTCGGCCGCTCGGTCGTCAAGTTTTAACCCACCAACCACATTTATATGAATATCTTTATCACTTAGATCAAGTTTAGTTCGTCTCTGAAGAACTGCAATCAATAAATTGAGGCGATTTATATCAAATCCGCTCGCTGCTCGCTTTGGATACCCAAAATTTGAGGTTGTTACTAAAGCCTGAATCTCAACCAAAATCGGGCGAGTTCCCTCTAGAGTTGCCATAATTATCGAGCCATCCGTATTTTGGCGCTCAGCTAAAAGTGCCGCCGAAGGATTTTCGACAATTTTCAAGCCATTATCAACCATTTCGAAAATCGCCGCCTCGCTAGTTGAACCATAACGATTTTTTACCGCCCGCACAACTTTAAAGCCACCGTATCGGTCACCCTCAAAATTTAAAACTACATCAACTAGATGCTCAAGCGTTTTTGGTCCAGCGATTGATCCTTCTTTTGTAATATGGCCAACCAAAATAACAGCCGTTCCAGAACTTTTTGCTGCTTGAATTATTAAATTAGAAGAATTCGTAATTTGCGAAACCGTTCCCGGTGCGCTCGAGATTTCTTCCATCGCCAAAGTTTGAATTGAGTCAATAATCACTAGGTCAAAGCCGCCCTCACGAATTGTTGCTGAGATATCATCAGCCGAAGTTGAGGCAGCAAATTTAAGGTTTTTGGCTTTAGAAGCACCAAGCCTTTTTGCACGTAATGCTACTTGCTCTGCCGATTCTTCACCTGAAACATACAAAACATTTTTCGAACCAGCAATAAAAGCTGAGATCTGCATTAAAAGCGTAGACTTTCCGATTCCAGGCTGTCCCGCAATCAAAAGTACTCCTGCTGGCAAAATTCCACCGCCTAGAACAATATCAAGATCTCTTATACCGCTCGAAATTCTTTCTTGTTTTTTTTCAGAAATAACTTCATTCAAATCTTGCACATTCAAAATACGACCAGTTTTCGCACTTTTACTGATTGCGTTTTTCCCTGGAGCTTCTTCAACTTGCTCAACCAAGGTATTCCAATGGCCACAGTTTTCACATTTCCCTGACCATTTAGGATAAGAAGCTCCACAATTTTGACATACAAATTTTGTTTTTAACTTCGCCACAAATAATATTCTATCACAATAAATCTTTTTTGAAAACTATAAACTTGGTGAATTTAAATTTGAATTTATACTTTTATAGAGTTCGTTTTGTTGAACCGAAACCTCATTAAGTTCATTTATTTTCGAATTATAACTATTCACTAAATCATTAATTTTCAGCCTTGAAGTTTCAATATTTCGAATTCTTCGCAATAACTTTGCGCGGTCAGCGTTAAATTCTGCCTGAGTTTTATATGCACCATTTTTTGCGTCACTATTAAACTCAGCTATATCAGTATTCAAATATTCCAACTCTTCGGAATATTTTTTTGTTAGCTGCTCAATTTCTGACTTTATTTTTTCAAGCTCATTCGTTAAAGTCTTTTCCCGAATCCTTAAGTCTTTGAAATTCTTATTATAGCTTTGATAAATTTGAGCAATAGCTTTACGATTTTCAAAAAACTTCGCATAATGATCTTCGAGCTCTTTCGAAATTTCCAGCTGCTCCGTGCCAATTAAAGAATGAAGCTCATTAATTCGCTCACCAGGCTCAGTCCTATCATAAGACTGCATCAACTTTTCGAAATCTGCATCTTTAACCCTATCATACTCAGCATTAAGCAGTTTACCAATCTTATCTCTTTCGCTTAAACTCATTCGCTCCCAAATTGCGTGCAAAAGCTCATGGGCTGCCGTAACATCTTTTATTCCGTTGAGTTTTGAATTTTTAACATCATAAATACGAATTTCACCAGATTTATAACAACCCAAAATAGCCGATCCTTCTTCATGATTTTTACAATTCTGGTTAAATTCCTCTGAATTTTCAACATTTGGATTAGAGGCATAAAAAACTGTCTTCGCAGTAGTGGTTGGCTTAATTCTATTCTCTATTTTCGAAATTTCGGCATCTGGCTTATATTTCTGAGCAGCAAAATAATCACGAATCCCGTGCTGATTCGAAAATACAAAAAATAACGAAGCGCTAGCTAAAACAATAACAATTAAAACCCTAACAGATCGCCAAAAAAATTTCTGTTGAAAAACCATATCATAACCATTATAATATTTTCATGAGTAAAAAGCAAAATATTTTCAGAAAAAGGCGAATTTTTGGCTTATTCTTCATTACCCTGATTGCAATTATCACAATTTTAGCAAATC
>JABCOZ020000046.1 GCA_013333405.2 Candidatus Saccharimonadota bacterium
GAGTATGAAAATGGTAAAAAGAAAATTTGATTTTGATTTGATTGTGCTTGGGAGTGGTGCTGGCGGTTCTGCTGCCGCTAATATTGCGTCAAAGGCTGGTTTAAATGTTGCGGTTGTTGAGAATGACCTTTTTGGTGGTGAATCACCAAATTATAGCGATATTCCTTTGGCGGCAATTTCGAAAGTAGAGAAAACTTTTTTCGAAGCTAAGCGAATAGAAAAAATGGGTCTTCGCTCGGCAAATTTGACCTACAACTTTCCGATGATTTCTAATTGGAGAAAACTTGCAGTTGAACGAACTGGCGCTCATGATAACCAAAAGTTCTTTGAAAGCCTAGGGATTACAACTTTTCGTGGTGAGGCAAGATTTTTAACACCAAATGAAATTTCAATTAACCAAAAGCACTATTCTGCAAAGAATTTCTGGATTGCGACTGGCTCGAAAGTTTCAATTCCAGATGTTAAAAATATTGAGAATGTAAGGTACTACACTCCTAAAACAATTTTCGAAATTTCACGTCCACCAAGGAGTATATTCATTATTGGCGGAGGGTCGGAGGCTGTTGAGATTGCGCAATTTTTGGCAATTTTTGGCACTAAAGTTTATATTAGCGAAGTTTCGGCTAGAATTTTACCTAAAGAAGACGAGGAAGTAGGAATTACCTTAGAAAATATTTTAGTAGAGGAACATCATGTTTATGTTTTGCCACAAACACGTGTTCTAGCGGTTCAAAAAGATGGGCTAATGAAACGGGTGATTTTTCAACGTGGTGGAGCGGAAAAATTTGTTCGTGTTGATGAGATTTTGGTTGTTGGTGAAAGGACTCCAAATACGGACATTGGGCTTGAAAATGCTCATGTCGAATATTCGAAGGACGGTATTTTAGTAAATGAATTTGCACAAACTTCAATGAAACATATTTTTGCTGTTGGAGGGGTCGTTAATCCGCAAATGCAAACATCTGAGATTCTGCTTTCAAGTCGAACAGTTGCGCATAATATTTTACATCCTCGATCGAAAATGGTGGTTAATTTTCCACTTGCGCCTCGAACGATTTCAACCTGGCCAGAAATCGCAAGCGTCGGTTTAAGTGAAGATGATTGTTTGAAACGAGACTTAAAATATAAAACTGCGATTGCGCCATTGAACCTAATTGCAAAGAGCAATATTGAAAACTTTAGCAATGGATTTGTGAAGCTTATTTGTGATAAAAAAGGAAAAATCATCGGTGGAAGTGTTGTCGCACCGGATGCATCGAATATTATTGCGCAGATTTCCCTGGCAATTAGAAATGAAATGACAGCTCAAGAGTTAGCTGAAATTCCGCAACCATTTTTGAGCTGGAGTGAAATTATTCGTGTAGCGGCACACCGAATTAGATAAAAGTAGCTATATTTTCGCTTTCGAAATTTGAAATTTTAGCCAAAAAGTGTTAAAATAGGTAAAGATTTATAGATAAAAATTAAGGAGAATTATGGCTGGTCATAATAAGTGGTCAAAAATTAAACGACAAAAAGGTGTGAATGACGCAAAACGAGGCGCGATCTTTACACGAATCGGAAACCAAATAGCAATTGCAGCGCGCAGCGGTACTGATCCGGATATGAACCCAAGCTTAGCGCTCGCAATTGAAAAAGCACGCGCAGTAAATATGCCTAACGCAAATATTGAGCGTGCGATTGCGCGAGCTGCCGATAAAAATGCAGCAGTACTTGAGGAAATCACCTATGAAGGTTATGGTCCAAACGGCATTGGGTTGGTTATTGAAACTGCAACAGACAATCGCAATCGAACTTTACCTGAAGTTAAAACAGCTTTGGTGAAAAACGGTGGTCGAATCGCTGATGCCGGAAGTGTGATGTTCCAATTCTCTCGAAAAGGTGTTATTTTGGTTGAAGCAACTGGTGAAGATGCGCTACTTGAAATTCTTGATGCTGGCGCAGAAGATGCTATTGAAGAAGATGGTGAAATAGTGGTTTATACAGATCAGAAAGATTTAATGAAAGTTCGAAAAGAACTAATTGAAAAAGGCTTGGTGGTAAAAGAAGCTGAACTTCAATATGTGCCAAATATGGAAGTTGAAATTACAGATGACGAAACGCGTGCAAAAGTTGAAAAACTTATGGATGCGCTTGATGATGTCGATGACGTGGTAAATGTACATACAAATGCTAAGATAGACTAAATATTAAAAGGCTTTCGAAGATCTCGAAGGCTTTTTATTTTTTAAAAAAGCCACTTGACATTACTATAGTTATTTAGTATAATCGTAAATATCTAAGCAATACTGGTAGGTGTTTAGGCGTAGTTTTTCTGATATTGTTGTGAAATAAAATTAGAAAATTACATTTTTACCAGAGTTCATTTGAACTTTTTATGGAAAGTTGGTACTATTATGGCTAAAGGAAATAATGGCAATAATGGTGGAAACCCTACTCAAGGTTCTGGTTTTGGAACTAATGGTGGCGGTCGTCGCAATTAGAATAAGTTTAGCTGCTTTATAGTGCAGTAAAAATTGAAAGTTGAAATTCCTTCTGTATCTGGGGCAAAAGCCCCTATTTTTATAGGTAAAAACATGTTTAATTTAATTTTTAATTCAGATCTAAGCAATTCACTAAAAACTAAAATTTATAATTATTTTGAAAAATACAATAATTCTTTTTTGCAATATTTTCCAAAAATGAGCGATGTTGATATTTATTTTTCGCATGCTCAAAAGGCTAATCCAGAAATAAGTAAAAACCAAAAAGTTTGGGGTGTTGCCCATCTTAAAGATAATTTTATGGAATTTGTCATTTTTGAAGATGATTTTTCCGAAGCGGACTTTGTTCAAAATATTTTTCATGAGCTGAATCATGTCTTTCGGGGATTTTATGAGCGAGATCTTTGGTTAATGGTGGATATTGTCTCTGAAGGTTTGGCGGTAAGTTTTGAGAAACAAGTTAGAGATGAAACTGGTATTTTTTGGGAAGATAAGCCGTTTTATTATTTTGAAAATGAAAAGGAAATGATTTTAAAGCGTCTTGCTGAAGCGATTGATATTTGTGAAAATAAAAAGGAATGCAATTATGATGCGTGGCTGTATAACTTTAATGGTGAAAATCCTGATTTTCCATACAATTTGGGCTATAAAATTGGTGATTTTCTGGTTGGTGAATATTGTAAATTTCATAAAATTAAACCAATTGAAGCTGTGCGAATCCCAACAATGGAATTTATTAAATTTGCCAAAAAGGAGATTCTAAAATGCGAAAAATAATTTTGGGAAATTTTAAAAACAATAAAGTTTTCCGCAAGAAATTGCGTTCGAGTTATCGGCAGGCGATGCGAATTTTACGCCCACAATTTGGCGATAATGAAGATTATGATTTGGTTTTCTGCCGAAAAATTTGGACTTATTCAGATGATGGAATTGATTTTTATCGTCGCCAAAATCATGCTGCTTTTGAAATTTGTGAAGTTTTTAGGGATATTCGCAATATTGATATTCGAAACGCGATAATTAGAGCCGTTGCAAGTGAAAATTTGCGAAAATTAAATTTTAAAAACGAATTTTTAATGGATATCTTGGCAGTTGGTGGAGGATTTTATTTGGCTGGAATTTCGAAAAATATTAAACTTTCGCCAGAGATTAAAAAAGATTTCTTAGAATTTTCTAAAAATGCCAAAAAATATGATTTTGATAAATATATGAATGGCGAAAATGAAATTGAACAGGATCTTCTTGGATTTTTTGCAGCTGAAATTGTTTCGAAAATTATTAAAAACCGAAAATTGAATGAAATTTCTGAGCAAGAAATATCTAATGAAATTCAAAAGATTAACTAAAAAACTCTTTTGCTAAATTTTGGAAATCCTCAATTTTTATTTTATTGATTAGCTCAAAATTGATAAAATCACCATAAATTAAAGCTCGAATTCGCTGTTTTTGCCCAATTTGAGTAGGAGTTTGCATTTTAAAGATTAATTTATTCTGTAATCTATTTTTTGCATTTTTGAAATCTTTTTCGCTAATCTTTTGAATTTTAGCAATTTCTTTTTCGATATTTTCTTCAACTTTTGCTATTGTTGAGCTTTCAAATTTGCTTTCGAACGCCAAAAAAGAATTATTTAAAATCGAACCTTCACTAAAAAATACTTTAAAATTATAAGCTAAGCCATTTTTTCGAAGAGCTTGATAAATTTTGATTTCAACTTCATTTAGAATTAATTCTGTAGTAACTCTTTCGATTGAATTTAGGTAGCGATTAAGTGTAAAAATCTGAGTATAAAAACATACTTTCTCGTTATTTTTTAGGATTTTGGCATTTTTGAGCTTATAATCTTGACTTGTTGCAGGTTTTTCTTGTGGTAATTTTATATTTTCGAAAGCCTCAATAATCTTATTTTCATCAAAATTGCCAACCGCTAAGATTCGCAGATTTTTGGCTGAGAAATAGTTTTTAAAAAAATCTAAAATATCATTTTTAGTGATTTTTGAAAGCGTTTCGACTTCTTCTATAGAATTTAAGGCTGGAATGTTTTGATTTTTAAGAATTTCTGTGTAGATTTCTGGATTTCCTTTTGTTGAAGTAATAATTTCATTTTTTACGACATTTTTCTGGATCCGTAAGTCGTTTTCAGTGAAATTAAAATTTTCGAAAAGGGAAACAAACTCATTCAGTGTTTTTTCGAAACTTTCAGCTGTGCTTTCGAAAGAGAAAGTTGTTAGAAGATTATTTGTTTTTCCATTTTTTTGGAATTCACTATTTTTTGAAGTAAAATTTCTTAGAATCAAATGCTCTAAAATGTGAGGGATTTGCCGCTTTTCTATTTTAGCAGAAAATAATCCAGCCAAAAATCCAGCTTCTAGATAAACTGTATTTGAAGACGGATTTTTTTGATAAATTATTTGGATAGTATTTTTTAAAATTATTCTTTTCATATATTAAACATATTAAAAGAAGTCCAATATAGGACTTCAGCGGCTGCTATTCATAACCATTGAATGTTGGCTCACCATCGGAATTTTCGCCATAGCCATTATCTAAGGAGTTATCCGAATCTGGACCTTCATCAGGATCTGAGAAATAGCGTCTAATAAAAATAGCCATTTTGCCACCTCTTTCTAAAGAACAAATCGGCACACCCGATTTTGTGAGAAATTACACAAATATAACTTCTAAGCCCTATTATATAATAATAATAATAAATTTGTCAATATCTTTTGATTTTTTTGGGTGAAAATGATAAAATCGAAAGATGAATAACCTCGAATTTCTTGTAAAAAACTATCAAACACCACCTGAAGCTATTACTCTAGTTGAAAATTCTCGCATTTTATTACTTGCGGGAATTTCTGGCGCAGGAAAAGATACAACCAAAAAATATCTTTTAAAAAATGAAGAATATCGTGATATTGTGAGCCACACAACTCGCGCTCCTCGCGAAAATAATGGCAATCTTGAGCAAGATGGCGTTGATTATAACTTTATTTCGAAAGAAAAAGCCGAAGAAATGCTTAAAAATCGTGAATTTATTGAGGCAAAATTTGTTCACGGTAAGATTTATGGCACAAGTATTGCTGAAATTGAAAAAGCTAACCAAAATAATCAAATTTCTGTAACAGATATTGATATTCAGGGAATCGCAGAATATAAAAAAATGAGTGATCGAGTAGTGGCGGTTTTTATTCTACCACCGGATTTTGAAACTTGGCGTGCAAGATTTGCGAATCGATATTCGAGCGCAGAAGAATTCGAAAAAGATTTTAAAAAACGGTTGCCAGAAGCGATTTCTTCGCTAGAACAGGCGCTTGAAGTGCCGTATTTTCACTTTATTTTGAATGATGATTTTCGAAATACGGCGCGAATTATTGATCAAATTATGCACCAAGATATTGAGTTTAATTATAAAGATATTGAAGTTCGTGTGCGGGCAAGAAAACTTTTGGAAGATATCAAGAGTAAATTTTTAGAATTTCAGAAATAATCCAAATTAATTATAGCTTCAATAAGTTAACTAGCTATTAGTAAATTAGCACTCTATTGACCTAAGTGCTAATTTATGCTAGACTAATAGTATGAATATTACACCGCGACAAACGCAAATTTTGGTTGCTATAATTGAGCAGTATGCTGAAGTTGCTAGCCCTGTTGGGAGTGTGACTTTAGCTAAACTTTTTGAAGTTTCTAGTGCGACAATCCGCTCAGAAATGGCAAAACTTGAAGACTTAGGGTTAATCACGCAGCCACACACTTCGGCTGGACGAATCCCAACTGATAAAGGTTATCGATTTTATGTGAATCGCTTAACTGCTCAAAGTGAGAGCGAAGATGAACAAATTTTGCTAAACGCTAATAATTCAAAAGATAATTTGCGAGGTTTTCGCGCAATTTCTTCGCGGGTGGCAGCCCAAAATGATCGTGCCGACCACGCAATTCGTTCTGCGGTGGATTCCTTAGTTGAGATTACTGGTAATCTTGGTATTGCAACAATTGGTGATCAGCTTTACATGAACGGAATTTATAACCTTTTTTCGCAACCAGAATTCGAAAGTGGTGAAGCTGTACAATCGATCGCGCAATTATTAGATAATCTTGAACCTTGGCTGCGTGAAGTCGCGCCAAATGAGCCACTCAATGTTTATATCGGTAGCGAAAATCCAATTGGTAAAAGTTCGGGTGCAAGTTTGATTATTTCGAAATTCGAAAGTCCATTCTCGGAAAATTCTTATATTGGTGTGCTTGGGCCAACTCGTCAAAATTACGGAAAAGTTGTGCGGCTCGTTCAAAAAACCGGTGAATTTTTAGAAGAGATATTATAGTTTAAGGAGGAAAGTATGGAAGACAATAATTTAAATACAAAACAAGAAGTTTCGAAAGATGAGAAAAAAAGTGGATTTTTTAAAAAAGATTCTAAAATGGAAAAACTTCACGCAGAGAATTTGGAGCTAAAAAACGATCTACAGCGCACGCGTGCAGATTTTGAGAATTATCGTAAAAATGTTGAAAGTCGGGTTTCGAATGCGCAGAATTTAGGTGAAAAGAAAGCTATTTTGGCATTAATTCCAATGGTTGATGATATTGAAAGAGCGATTTCGCATTTGCCGGAAGAATTAGCGCAAAATGCTTGGGCGCAAAATGTTGTTAAGATGAGTAAAAATCTTGATAAAAATCTTTCGAAAATTGGTGTAGAAAAAATTAATTCTACTGAGGGAACTATTTTTAATCCTGAACTCCACGAGGCAATTCAGTTTGACGAAGATTCTGAAGGAGAAGAAGAGGTTATTTTGGCGGAATTACGTGCAGGATACACTCTTAAGGGTGAGATTTTGCGAGCCGCAATGGTTAAAGTTGGACGAAAGTAATTTTATCATTGACAGAATATGATTAATGTGATATTATTTTAAACGTTGATCCGTTTCGCCTTATTCTAGAAGGTTGGGACTCGCGGGTTAACTACCCAATATAATTATTTTTAAAAATTAGAGTCAGTATTTTTTCTTTTATTTGGGGAAACTTCCTCCTAGGAACCGTCTAGTATTAGGCGGTTTTTTAATTTTAAAAAACTTTAAAATTAAGCATAAATATGATAAAATATAACATATGAATAGTGGGCAAAATCTTGAAAATATCAAAAAGTTTATTCGTGCGGCAAATTATTTAACAGTCTCGCAAATTTTTTTGCAAGATAATTTTTTATTGGAACGTCCACTAACTTTCGAAGATATTAAACCTCGGCTTCTTGGTCATTGGGGAAGTTGCCCAGGTGTTAATCATGTTTATGCACATCTTTTAAATATTCAAAAACAGCTAGAATTTGCAAAAAGTGGGCTTAAAGCTGCTTTTATGCTTGGCCCTGGACATGCTTTTCCGGCGCTCCAAGCGAATTTATTTATGGAAGAAACACTTTCGAAAGTTGATAAAAAAGCCACACGAAATGCCCAAGGAATTGAATATATTTCGAAAAACTTCTCTTGGCCAGGCGGTTTTCCGTCGCATGCCAGCCCATTTACACCTGGTGTAATTCTTGAGGGTGGTGAGCTCGGTTATTCTTTATCTACCGCATTTGGTGCGATTCTTGATAATCCAAATCTTGTAATGACAACTCTAATTGGTGATGGAGAAGCTGAAACTGGTTCAATTGCGGCCGCTTGGCATTTAAGTAAGTTGATAGATCCTGTTAAAAATGGCGTAGTTTTACCGGTTTTGCATTTGAATGGTTATAAAATTTCTGGCCCAACGATTTTTGGTTCAATGAGCGATTTTGAATTGATTCAATTTTTTCATGGAGCTGGTTGGGAGCCTAAGATTGTTGACGAATATTCTGCGGAAGATTTTGATTTAGAGCTTTCGAATGCATTTTCGAATGCGTTTCGAGATATTTCGCGAATAAAATTTGGGCGAAATAGTAAATTTATTCGTTTACCAATGATTATTATGCGAAGTAAAAAAGGCAGTTCGGGTGTAAAAGAAAATAACGGTCAAAAAATTGAAGGAAACTCGCTTGCGCATCAAGTGCCTCTTTTGAAGGCGAAAACGGATAAAAATGAGCTTGAAAAACTTGAAAATTGGATGAAGTCATATAAATTTGATGAGCTTTTTGATTATGAGAGGGGCGAATTTAAGTGGTGGATTAACGATTTCTTACCAGAAAATTCAAGCAGAATTGGCCGAAATCGTTTTGTTGATGCGAATTTGAATTTTAAAGAATTAAAATTGCCGGAAATTACTGAAGGATTTGGTGAAAAATCTCTTGCGATGAATGCTGTTGGCAGTTTATTGGAGAAAGTTTTCGAAAAAAATCCTGATAATTTTAGATTTTTCAGCCCAGATGAAACCTATTCAAATAAGCTGGATGCGATTTTTGAAGCAACTTCACGTTCTTGGCAACGAGAAATTAAGCCTTGGGAAAAGGATTTGGCGAAAAATGGTCGCGTAACTGAAATCTTAAGCGAAAACTGCTTGCAAGGGCTTTTGCAGGGCTATATTTTGACTGGTCGGTATGGAGTTTTAACTTCTTATGAAGCTTTTGCACCAATTATTTCTTCGATGATGGATCAATACGCGAAGTTTTTAGCTCAATCGAAAGAGGTAAAATGGCGAGGTGATCTAGCAAGCTTAAACTATATTCTAACTTCAACTGGTTGGCGTCAAGATCATAACGGTTTTTCACATCAAAATCCAAGCTTTATTGATGAGGTTTTGCGGCGCGAAAATGGAATTGGGCAAATTTTTCTTCCGGCTGATGATAATTCGGCAGTCGCAGCGATTTCGAAAATGCTTAAAACACGAAACAATATCAATGTTTTAGTAGCGGGAAAAACGCCAGAACCAAGATATTTTTCTCTAGAAAGCGCACAAAAACAGCTTGAAAATGGCGGAATATTTGTTTTTGATAGTTGGAAAAATCAGAAAATTACAGATTGGGATTCAATTTCAGAAGATGATGAACCAGATTTAATTTTGGCGGCAAGTGGCGATTATGTTTTCAAAGAAACGGTTGCAGCACTTCAAGTTTTGCTTCATGATGTTGCGCAAGTTAAGATTCGCTTGGTTTATATTCAAGCGCTTTGTGGAAAAGGAATTGGAACTTTCGAAAATACACTTTCGAAAAGCGACTTTGTGAAGATTTTTACTAAAGATAAGCCAGTTATATTTGCTTTTCACGGATACGCTAAAACTCTCAAATCAATTTTATTTGATTATGAAAATCCAGCGCGTATTCAAATTAATGGATATGAAGAAAAAGGCTCAACAACTACGCCGTTTGATATGCTGGCGAGAAACAAAGTGTCGCGATATGATATTACAGTGAGAGCTTTGAAATCAGTTAGTGAAGGTGATAAAGTTTTTGGGAGTCTTGTAAAAGAATATCGAAAACGCCAAGATGATGCTTTACGCTTTGCGCAAGAAAACTCAGTAGACGCACCGGAGATAGAGAATTGGGATTATTTGAGGTTTTTCTAATTGATCGAAAATATAGTATTAAAAAGAAAAATCTCATCATTTTATGATGAGATTTAAGAAGGGTCTACCCAGTGATAACCAGAGCTACCACAGCTATTACAGATATAATTATATTTTGTAAATCCGTAAGAAGCTGTGCATAAGTCTGGCCCAGAAATTTTAGCAGGTGAAATTTTTATATCGCCTGCTCCGCACTTTGGACAAGTGAACTTATGCATCACTTTGTCTCCTTTCTATTATTTCGAAATTTTCTTTCGAAGGCTAAATTCAGTTATCTTTAAATAAATTTAATCTTCGAAAGAAAATTTTGTGAAAGAACTATCAACATTCCAATTCTTAGGATGCCAACTTGTATGTACCAATTATACTATATTATTTTGAGTATGTCAAGAGACTATCTTTACATTAACATTGTAAATAATACAACATTAGCACTCTTGACTTGTGAGTGCTAAAAGCGTATAATCAGAATGTAAGCGTGAAACGAATTGCGAGGCGCGCTTTATAGAATAGTTAACAACTTTCGAGAAGTTTTCTGAAAAATACGAATAGGCTAAGAAATTCGAAATTGACTAGGAAAGCTATCGAACAGATAAATTTAATAAAGAAAGAAGGAGAAAATGGGAAAAATTATTGGAATTGACCTTGGTACAACTAACAGTGCTTTTGCGTATATGGTTGCAGGAAAACCTGAGGTTATCACAAACGCAGAAGGAAATCGAACTACTCCATCAGTTGTAGCGATTAATAAAAAAGGTGATCGTTTGGTTGGCCAAGTTGCTCAACGTCAACGTGTAACAAATCCAAAAAATACAATTTATGGTGTAAAGCGTTTGATTGGCCGAAAATATTCTGATGATGAGATTCAAAAAGATCTTGGAATTATGCCTTATGAAATTGTGAAAAAAGGTAGTGGCGTGGCTGTAAAAATGGGTGATAAAGAATATACGCCAGAAGAAGTTTCAGCGATGATTCTTTCGAAAATTAAAGCTGATGCTGAAGCTTTCTTGGGTGAAAAAGTTACCGAAGCTGTGATTACTGTTCCAGCTTACTTTGATGACAGCCAACGTCAAGCAACGAAAGATGCTGGTAAAATTGCAGGTCTTGAAGTAAAACGAATCATTAACGAACCAACTGCAGCCGCGCTTGCTTATGGCTTAGATGGTAAAAAAGACGAAAAAATTGCTGTTTTCGACCTTGGTGGTGGAACATTCGATGTTTCAGTGCTTGATATCGCTGATGGTGTGTTTGAAGTTCTTTCAACAAACGGTGATACGCACCTTGGTGGTGAAGACTTCGATAACAGAATTGTGAATCATTTCTTGGATGAATTCAAAAAAGAAGAGGGAATCGATCTTAAAAATGACTCTGCTGCAATGCAACGCTTGAAGGACGAAGCTGAAAAAGCTAAGAAAGAGCTTTCTTCGACAACATCTTACGAAGTAAACTTGCCATTCTTGACAGCTGATGAAGACGGTCCAAAACACTTTGAATACACTCTAACTCGAGCAAAACTTGAAGAATTAGTTGCTGACTTGATTGAGCGATTGGCTGATCCTGTTGAAAAAGCTCTAAAAGATGCAGATCTAAAAGCTAGTGATATTGCTGAAGTTGTGATGGTTGGCGGTATGACCCGAATGCCAGCTGTAGTTGAAAAAGTTGAAAAAATCTTTGGTAAAAAGCCAACTCAAGGTGTAAACCCTGATGAAGTTGTGGCTGTTGGTGCTGCAATTCAAGGTGGTGTTTTGGCTGGAGATGTTAAAGATGTGCTCCTTCTTGACGTTACACCTTTGACTCTTGGAATCGAAACTGCTGGCGGCGTTCGAACTCCAATGATTGATCGAAACACAACTGTGCCAACTTCGAAATCGCAAGTTTTCTCAACTTACGCTGACAATCAGCCGCAAGTTGAAATTCACGTACTTCAAGGTGAACGTGAAATGGCCGCCGACAACAAATCGCTCGGAATGTTTGTGCTTTCAGGAATTGCTCCAGCTCCACGTGGAGTTCCACAAATTGAAGTTACTTTCAATATCGACGCAAACGGAATCCTGACAGTTACTGCTAAAGATAAAGGAACTGGTAAAGAGAATAATATTACAATTCAAAACTCAGGAAACATGAGTAAAGAAGATATTGAAAAAGCTCAAAAAGAAGCAGAACTTCACGCAGACGAAGACAAGAAAAAGCGCGAAATAATTGATGCGAAAACCCAACTCGAAAACGCTATTTATCAAGCTGAAAAAATGCCAAGCGAATTTAAAGACAAAATTTCGAAAGAAGATGAAGAAGCGATTTCGAAAGCAGTTGAAGAAGCTAAAAAACATCAAAATTCTGAAGATAAAGACGAGCTTGAAAAAGCTTCGAAAGATCTTCAAGATGCAATTATGCCAATTGGTGCTAAATTGTATCAGGCTGGTCAGGCTGAAGAATCTACAGGCGAGAAAGCTAAGACTTCGCACAAAAAAGATAATGATGAACCAGTTGAAGGCGAAGTTATTGATAAAAAATAGTTCGAAAATCCACCTTTCGAAAAGTAAAAATGCTCAGGTTGAACTGAGCATTTTTTGCGCGTTGATTTTTTTGATTTTATTTAGTATAATCGATTGGCGCTCACCCGATGCTTGTACTTTTAGAAAGAGGTATTTTTTATGGCGAAAAAGATATTTATGATATTTATTGCTGGAGTGGTTATTTTACTTTTGTTTTTTACTATACTACTAAAGCTGATACTCGTGGTATTTTTTCCATCTTAATGATAGCTTGGCTGGTAATACAATTTTTTATTGGTTGAATCTTTTTGATATAATCCCTCCTTATAATGGTTCTCGGCAATGGAGGGAGCTTTTATCAAGAAGATGGAGGTCTATTAGCTTTTATAAGGATGAGCTATTTAATTGAGGATTTATATGAAGGC
>JABCOZ020000047.1 GCA_013333405.2 Candidatus Saccharimonadota bacterium
ATTTTTCAAAAAATTCTTGGCTCGACACGATTTTTAACAATGAGTGAGAGTAATTTTGGCGAGCTTTATGCTGGAGATGGCTCTGGCGACCACAGGCTTTATCAAGAAGTCTCACTCGGTTTTGGTGGCTATAAAGCGCTGAAGATGGTTGGATTAAAGCCTTCAGTTATTCAATTGAATGAGACCGCCACGATTTTTGCAGCCGTTGCTCGGCTTGATGAGCTCGTTCGAAATGGAATGAATCTTTATGAGGCGATTGTTTATGTTCGAAAACACACACTTTACACAAATCATACTTTAGTTCAAGCAGCGGAAAGTGAATTCTCTTTTGACCAATTTAACCGAATTGTAATGCCGAACATTGAATCCTCGGCGCTGAAAACCTGGATTTTTGGGCTTTTTCGAAATGATAGATTGAAGCTCTCAACGCTTACAATTGAACTCGCTGAAGCAAAAAATGGTGTTTCGCGGCTTCACGCAAATGTTGCAGATTATCATGATATTAATGGTGATAAAATTAAATTTAAAGCTGTAACAAATGGAATTGATTTACCAACTTGGGTTTTGCCTGAGATTTTAGAAGATTTTCGAAATAAAGATATTTTTGATAAATTCGACTTACCGACAGAAAACTATAAAGAAAATTTAGCAAAAATTAGTGCAAAAAATATTCGAGATTTTCGAAAGATTGGTCGAAGAAAACTAAACCAGATTTTAGCTCATAGAAAAGATCAATATGGCCATGCAGTACAAATCCCTGAAAATGCGATGCTTTTTGATTTTAAACGGCGATTTGTATCTTATAAACGCCCTTGGATGCCTTTCGAAAACATGGAAGAGCTTCGCCGAATTTTGCGAGAAAATAACGCTCATTATATTTTGGCGGGAAAAGTGCATCAAGGCGATACTGAGATGCGAGCTACTTTAAATTCTGTGCTTTCGAAAATTGAATCAGATGATTTTTTGCGTGAAAGAGTTCATTTCATTCAAGATTATGATGAAGAATTAGGCTTGGCTTTAGCTGTTGGTTCAGATGTTTCGATAAATGTGCCAATTGTTGGACTAGAAGCTTGTGGAACTTCGTTTATGAAAGATTTAGCGAATCTTAAAATGTTGATTTCAACGGCTGATGGTGGTGTTGCGGATATTTCGCCAGCACCTTGCTTGGAAGTTAGCGGTGCAAATTATAATGACGAATTGAAGTCTTTATATCTTCAAATGAATCGGGCTGGTCAGATTTTTAAAGATGATTATTTACTTGAAAAACAAATTCGAAAACAGCTAAAAGGCTATATTCCTGTGATCTCTGGCTCTCGAATGATGAAAGATTATTTGCGACTTATTTTTGGAAAATAATAATTTTTAAAACCCGCGAAGATGCGGGTTTTGTCTTTTTAGCGTCGGTAGCTATTTTGTAAAGCTAGCATTTCCCGTTCGCTACTTTTTAAAATTCTCTTGAATGGAATTTTTGAACCTTCCATTACAATTTCTGCTCCTTCTGGAGCTTTAAGTGGGGATTTACCACGAAAAGTTACTATATTATGAACTATAGCACATTTTTCTTCAGGCAGAGTTTCTTTTATCTCAGCGAAAGTTATACAAGAGTTACCTCTTGAATCTTTGCTGAGTAAGACCTGAACGAGATCATGCTTAAGGAACATAGACATAAGGTGCCTCCAATTTAGAGCCTTTCGGCTATAGGATTTTACTATAATAACATAAAAAATAAATAAAGTCAAATAAAAAGCCCTCGAAATTTCGAGGGCTAAATTTCTAATGCTCTGGCCAGAATTCGAACTTACGACCATCATTTGATCGTACTTCTTGTTGAATTTCTTCTTTCGAAGTATGGCTTAAGTTTACACTAGGTGATTTCAAAGAACCTGTCATATGACACCTCCGTTTTAAGTCGCATGGACTGGTTCTTATATAATATCACTAAAAAATAAAAAAGTCAAGTGCTTTTTAAAAATTGAAAAAAAATCGAAAATATGCTAAAATATAAGTTAATTATGGCTACAATGAAAGAATTACGCGAAGAGCGATTGAGAAAATTAGAAGAAATTAAAGATCTTGGGCTAAATCCGTATCCTGCCAAAACCGAACGAACGGCAATGGCTGGCGAAATTGTGAATAATTTCGAAAAAATGGAAGGTCGAGAAGTGAAAATTGCTGGGCGAATTTCTGGAATTCGCAAATTTGGAAAACTTGCTTTTATTGTTTTGCGGGATTTTTCAGGGAAAATTCAGCTTTTTATTACGGCTCAAAATCTAGCTGAAACCTCGAAAGAGCAGAATCTAATTGGTTTAAGAGATCTAAATCTACTTGATGTTGGCGATTTCGTTCAGGCAAACGGAAAAGTGATTCGTTCGAAAACTGGTGAAATTTCAGTCGAAACACAAGAGTTAAAGCTTCTTTCGAAATCTCTTCGCCCAATGCCAACTGAGCAAGATGGTTTTACGAATAAGGAAGAGCGTTTTCGAAGACGATATGTAGATATGAACGTGAATCTTGATGTTCGTGACCGTTTCGTGCGTCGTTCAAAATTCTGGAAAGCGACACGAGACTTTTTGAATAGCCGAGGTTTTCTTGAAATTAATATTCCCGTTCTTGAACACACTACTGGTGGTGCAGATGCAAATCCGTTTGTAACACATATGGATGCACTTGATAACGCCCAATTTTATCTTCGAATTAGCCATGAGTTGCCGTTAAAGCGTTTGCTTGGTGCTGGTTTTGAAAAAGTGTATGATCTTGGTCCGCGTTTTCGAAATGAGAATTATTCAGATGAACATTTACCTGAGCATATAGCAATGGAATGGTATGCGGCTTACTGGGATTGGCGCGACGGCTTGAAATTTCAGGAGGAAATGTTTAAATATGTTCTGGAGCAAACTTTTGGAACTTTACAATTTAAACTTGGTAACTTTGATGTTGACCTTTCGAAAAAGTGGGAAGAATGGGATTATGCTGAAACTATCGAAAAACGATATAGTTTAAACCCCTACACTTGTTCGCTTGAAGAGGTCAAAGCGGCTTTGAAAGCTAATAATTTAGAAGTTGAACAGACTGAAAATAAAGCCCGTGGAATTGATAAGCTATGGAAAAATATTCGAAAAGATGTTGTTGGACCAATTTGGTTGGTTAATACGCCGACATTTATTTCACCACTCGCAAAGACTCATCCAGATTCACCAGAAATGACGCAGCGAGCACAAGTTGTGATTGCGGGTTCAGAGTTGTGTAATTTATTTAGTGAATTGAACGATCCAATCGATCAACTAAATCGTTTTGTTGAGCAGCAAAAAATGCGAGATAATGGTGATGATGAGGCGATGATGCTTGATATTGATTATGTTGAGATGCTGGAATATGGAATGCCACCAGCTTGTGGGATGGGATATTCAGAGCGTGTTTTTTGGATTTTTGAAGGAGTTACTGCTCGTGAAGGTGTACCTTTCCCACAATTAAAGCATGAAATCTCAGAAATTACGAAAGACATCTACCCGGAGTTAAATCTCTAGTGCATTGACTTTTTCAAGAAATATATTGAAATAATATACGAACTGGGCTTTTTAAAAGTTATAGTTCGTATATTTTATTTTTCGAAAGCTAAAAAACTCTTTTGAAGTTTGCTTTTTGGCGCTGAGTCTATAAAAAAAATTATGGATTCGGTGCTGAAAAACAAAAATGGAAAAAAGGAGGTCATAATGATGGCCAATATTGAAATCTTCAACCTTACGCGGAATACTATTAATATTGTAGATGAAGACAATGTGACTATATCAAAAATTGTATCAGAATGTTATAGTCCTAAAATAGATATGGGTGTCTCCGGTAATGGAGCACTTGGAAGGATTCCAATTTTTAAGGTTGAATCTATTGAAATAAGAGATTTACCGCCCTTCAAGTTTGGTACACTCTATATTGTAGATTTTGATATTGCGTATATCGCAAGAGCTGAAGGCAGGACAACTTCTGATTTATTGGTAGTTGGTGAACCTGCATACGGTGAAGATGGTAATTTTATCGGATACCGTAGTCTAAGCTTTTTTCAATAATTTTTGGATTTCGAAAAATCCTTAAACCTCACAAAAATGCGGGGTTTTCTTTTTTTGAAAAAACTTTAAAAAAGTTCCAAAAAACTGTTGACATTGTAAAAAAAATTAGGTAAAATAGTATAGCGTTAAACAAATGGAGTAAAAAAACGGAGTTTAGCGAACACTCTAACAATTTAATTGTGCAAATTTATCGTCAGTCTATTTTATAGATTATCAATTTGATAATTCTTTTTATGGAGAGTTTGATCCTGGCTCAGGATTAACG
>JABCOZ020000048.1 GCA_013333405.2 Candidatus Saccharimonadota bacterium
CAGGTGGAGTTTCTGGAGGTGTCTCAGGTGGAGTTTCCGGAGGTGTCTCAGGTGGAGTTTCTGGAGGTGTCTCAGGTGGAGTTTCCGGAGTAGGTGCTGGTGGTTTTTCAGTGTCTGGAGTTGGTGGAGTATAAGTTTCTTCGAATGGAATTTTTGGAGTTGTCCAAGTGTTTGGAACTTCCGCAATTTTCTTCATAACCATTTGCTTACACTGATCACGAATCAAAATTTGTTGCCCATTCTTCAATTCAACCACACGAGCTGTTCCGCCAAACGCACCTTCAGCATGAGCATAATCTTTATTAGTATTTATAAATAGTGAGTAATAATCACCATCCAAAGTTTGATTTCCAACAACTTTAGCACCTTCCATATATTTCGAATATGCATCATTCAATTTCTTGAAAGCTGTCTGATCGCCATCTCGAGCAGCATCAACCAAAGCATCAACCTCATTATTCGAAATTCCAAGTAGATTCTGAGCAGATTCGGCATCGTTAATGAAGAATTGCCCCATATATTCAATATCGTCTTCGTTGTGAGATTCGATCATTTTCTCCTGATACTCTTCATTCGAAAGTTTTGAGGTGTCCGTTCCAATGGAATATTTATTCTCTTTTTGATCGATCTTATTATAATCGTCATTTTCAGAGTCGTATTTACCGTTGTTAAAGTTCTTTTCGCTTTCAATTGCAGAACCATCGCTATTGAAGTTTGCAGCTTCATTTAGGCTGTTTGCATGAGCATTACCAGAGAAAGTTTGCTCAGTTCGAGGAGAATTATCACTCGACTTAAGACCTTCGGAAGCTTGTCTTCCAACTCCGAAAATCGTCAGACCAAGCATTCCCAATGCACTCCATTTTATAACTTTACTTCCAATGAACTTTTTAATTTTCTGGAATCGACCAGCTTTAGATTCGATATCAATATCTTGATCAACAACATTTTTTGCCCTATCGGCTCGTTTTTGTTTGCTAAACGTAAATTCAGCATCACTTAGCTCAATAGAATCTTTTTTAGACTCATTTTTTTCATTTGAAGGTTGTTCAATCTGAACATGAGCATCACTTTTTTTAACAGATTCTTCGACTACAAGTCCTTCAATTACGCCTTCCTGATTCAGACTCGCTATATCTGAACTATTGTTACCAGAATATTCAAGCGCCAATGGTTGATTTTGCTTATCCGCTTCTATTCTTCCTTTAATCTCTGAAAGCTTTTCGGTATACAATTGATTATATTTTGCAAAATCTGCATCATCTGCGCCACCTTTTGCAAATGCCTCTTGTCGCAATTTATCGAGATAATCCAATGAAGAATTTTCTGGATTAAATCCCAATTGCAGTGGTTGATTGGCTTGATTTTCGATATAATCACTTGCATCTGCTTCTGTAATTTGAGTCTCTTGATCTGGTCGAGTTATTCCCTCTAAAATACCTTTTTCCCTGAAGGTTAGTTGATCGTAAGGCTTATTCGCCAGACTCTTATAGAATTCATCTGCGCTACCAAATCCCATTTCTGTAGCATATTTCCAGTCGGCTTTATTGCTAAAACCAGCACTTTCCATTGCTTCTCGCTGAGATCCTGCAGGTAAATCTTCTAATGAGACTTCCCAGGCATTTTTAGGTTGTGTGTAATCACCTTCGAGCCTAGGGTTTTCATTCCTTAATCCCTCTTTCATTTCTGTCCTTGTTTATTTTTAATTTATTTTACTCCCGTATTTTACCACAAGCGTAATAAAAAGTCAACACTTTTTTAAAAGAAAATCGATATTTCTACCGATCTTCTTTTTACTAAATAATTAAGCTGCGATTTTTCCAGAAATTGCCCGAAAAATATTTGATAAACGTTGCCCTGCTGGAACTTCTCGGCGGACAGATTTCATTGTGCTAATTTCTTGAACAAGTTGCTTTTGCGTTTTAAATTGATTTTCACGAAAACTGAATTCGTCTTCGCGACCTTCGTAAGTTTCAAAGTTTGCGTCATAATCTTCGAAGTGCACAATGTTCAAGTTTTGGATTTCATCATCTCGCAAGAAAAAACTACTGTTTTCGCGATCAGTGTTTCGTTCAGCTCGCGCATAAATATCATTCAAGTTTTCTAGAGCTTCATTTTTCGAACTCTCTTGTGTTTTTTCGATTTCTTTTTGCTGTTCAGAATTCAAGCTTTCGAAAGAATCGAATTTAAAATCTTGAAACTCTTCAAAACTGTTCTCTCGTTCAAGAGACTTTTTATCTTGCTCGTTCGTACTATAATCGTTTATCTTAAAATTTTCCATTTTTGCCTTTTGATTTTTTATGTTTTTGTTTAAAAAATAACTTATGCTTGTATTATAGCATAAGTTATTTTGATTGTCAATATCTTGGTTAAGCTTTTTTGAGTGAAATTTTTGCTTCAGAACCTTCAACTTTTACAGTTTGGGTAAAATCAAGTTCATCTTCTGAAATTTCAACTTTTGTAGCCAGAACTTCTTTCGAAATTTCTTGTTCAAATTTTTTAAACGCATCGAGAACTTCAGCATTTTCAGATGTAAAGTTAAGTTCAATTCGATCATCAACGTTTAATCCAGCTTTCTTACGTGTGGCCTGAATGTGGCGAATAATCTCACGCATTAAGCCTTCTGCACGAAGCTCAGGAGTTAGCTCAAAGTCAAATTCAACACCCTCAACGCCAAACTCAACATTTTTAACGTTTAATTCTTCCAACAAAATTGGCGTAAAATCAAAGGATTTTGCATTTCGTGGAACTTTCACTCTAGCTAGCGGTTGGCGAATTTTTACGCCATTTTTTGCTCGAAGCGCAAGAGCTTCATTCACGTAACCACGAACTTCAGCCATTTCAGAAAGTAAGCTCTCATCAATCTCGCCAGCCTCTGGCCAATCTTTCAAATGAACTGAGCCATCACCAACCATTTTACCCCAAAGTTCTTCCGCCAAGAAAGGCACAAATGGCGCAAGAATCAACGCAAGATAACTCAAAACATAGTGAAGTGTTTGGTAAGCTTGAAGTTTATCAACACCATTTTCACTCTTCCAGAAACGACGGCGTGAACGGCGTACAAACCAGTTCGAAGCGTCATCGAGGAATGGCAAAACACCTTCAAGTGCGCGCGGAATATTATAAACATTCATATTTTCAGTGATTTCATTTCGAAGTTCATGAACACGGCTCACGATCCATTTATCAAGTGGATTTTCCAGATCTTTTGAAGGATCTTTAAGTTCACCGTTGAATTCCCAACCATCGACACTTGCATACATTGTGAAGAAATCATACATATTCCAAATCATTGAAAGCTTACGCGCAACGTCTGAGACATCCTTATCGTGAAGCGCAAAATCTTCACCATTCAAAAGCGGACTCGTTAGCAACAAAAATCGCAAACTATCGGCTGAATATTGATCCATTAGCTCGTTCGGATCGGTGTAGTTTCCAAGAGATTTACTCATCTTGCGGCCATCATTTCCGGCAACAACACCGGTTGTAATCACGTTTTTGAAGGCGTTTTTACCAAACAAAGCAGTGTTTACAGCGTGAACATAATAGAACCACGCACGAACCTGACCAATGTATTCAACAATAAAGTCGCCAGGGAAATTCTTTTCGAACTTTTCTTTGTTTTCGAAAGGATAATGGAATTGCGCAAATGGCATTGATCCACTCTCGAACCAACAATCAAGCACTTTATCAATTCGAGTGTATTTTTCACCATCAATTTCAAAAGTAATTTCATCAACCCAAGGTCGGTGATAATCTTCAAGCTCCACGCCACTCAATTCTTTAAGTTCAGCATAAGAACCAACCACGCGAATCTTGCCACTTTCAGACTTCCAAACTGGCATTGCTGTCGCCCAAAAACGGTCACGCGACAAATTCCAATCTGGTGCAGCTTCAAGATTTTTTTCGAAACGGCCGTGTTTCAAATGCGCTGGGAACCAATTGATATTTTCATTTTGCTCAATCATTAATTCTTTTTGTCCTTGAATATCAAAGAACCAACTTGGGTGTGCGCGATACATCAAGCGCTGACCAGTACGCGGATTATGCGGATATTCGTGACGGATATAATCAATTTTCCAAACAATATCACGCTCTTTCAAAATTTTAGCAAGTGGCTTGTTAAATTCCCAAACATCTTTTCCGGCAAATTCACCGCTCAAATATTTACCAAATTCATCCAAAACGTGAAAAACTGGAATTCCGTATTCTTTACCAAAATTGAAATCTTCTTCACCATAAGCTGGTGCCGAATGAACAATTCCTGTTCCGCTTTCAAGAGAAACATAATCTGCTCCCCAAACTTTATAGGCGTTTTCTTCACCTTCACCGGAATATTTTGAATCTTCGAAAAGTGGCTCATAACTCAAACCAATCAGTTCTGTACCGTCGATCAAATTTACAATTTCAAAAGGAATCGGTTGCTTTTTCTCATCAACAAAAACTTTTTCAAGCAAATCTTTTGCTAAAATATAGAATTCATCACCAACTTTAACTTTTGCGTAGGTGGTTTCAGGATTAACGAATAACCCCATATTTGCCGGCAAAGTCCAAGGAGTTGTTGTCCAGGCGAGCATTGCAGTTTTATCTTTTGAGCCTTCTGCATCTTCGAAATCTTTCAACCAAAATTTTACAAAAACGCTTGGGTCGGTAACAGTTTTATAGGCGTCGTTATCCATTGTAACTTCACTTTTCGAAAGCGGAGTTGCCCATGCTGTGTCATACATCAAAACGCGTTCACCTTCATAAATTTTACCCTTTTCATAAAGAGTTTTGAACGACCACCAAACACTTTCCATGAAGTTTTTGTCCATTGTCTTGTAGGCATTTTTAAATTCAACCCAACGACCAATGCGATCAATCGTGCTTTCCCAAAGTGCCGCATTTGAAACCATGCTTTCGCGCGCAGTTGTGATATATTCGGCGAGTGAAATTTTTTCACCAACTTCGTGTCGAGAAGTGATACCGAGCTTTTTCTCAACAAAGTTTTCGGCTGGCAAACCGTGTGTATCCCAACCCCAACGGCGTTCAACTCGTTTACCTTTCATTGTTTGATAACGCGGAACGGCATCTTTTACGATTGAGCTAAGAAGAGTTCCGTGGTGCGGCACACCAGTAATGAATGGAGGTCCATCATAAAATACGAAAGCGTTATCTTCGCTACGGTTTTCAACTGATTGCTCGAAAGTTTTTTCCGCTTTCCAGCGCGCCAAAACATCGGCTTCATATTCTTTTGCTCGTCTTCTTGAGTTTGCTTGAAATTTCATTACTTATTTCCTTTCGCTCTATTATGTGATTTACATAGCATTTCACAATTCTCTATTGAGGTTGAACCACCCTTGCTCCAGGCGCTGACGTGATCAGCGTCCATTTCATTCAGCTTCCATATCTTTGCCTTGTTAGCATTGTGGCCAATTGCGCAATAAGAACAGTTTGATATACCTTTTTCTTCTGCAATTTTGGTCTGCTTTTTATAAACAGCTTGTCTGGTAGCGTCATCAAACACCCTAACTTCAAGCAGTTTCGTATCACCTAGATCACCTTTCTGCCTAGAATATAACCCCAAAACATATTCAAATATTCCCTTACGGCTTTTTACAAATGGATCACCGTATAACTCACTAACTTTTGCGGAAACTTGGTCAGAATTATAAGAAAACTTGTAATATTCTTCATATAGCTTTCCCCATTCCAGACCGCGCATCTCTTTCTCAACTTGATTAAATGTATTTGATACCCAGTTTATCACCGTATCAAAATAAGTCTGCACCTCTGTAATAGAATCATTAAATCTATGCTGTGACATGTATTCCGAAATCGTCATTCCTTTTGCCGTTGCAATCCACTCCAGTGCCACATGCCAAAAGTCTTGCCGTTTAGCATCGCCATTGATATATGCACTCCACATGGCGATTTTTGAACTACCAGAGTTTGAAAAAGTTTCCTTACCCAGTGTCACAAAAGGCCCAGAATAAATAGCATTCAGCAATTCCTGTTCATTAAGTGGTACACCGACAATATTAATCGTCTTAAACCACTCCTTGATTTCACTCTCTGCCCCTTCGCATTCATACACCAAAAGCTCTGTTTCTAATATCTTCTGGCGCAAATCATGTGGTAAAGAATCAAAATG
>JABCOZ020000049.1 GCA_013333405.2 Candidatus Saccharimonadota bacterium
ATAACAAAGCTCACAATTGCATAGGCAAGTATTGCAATAAATAAACCTATAATAGAGTAGATGATCGTATTTTTTGCACTAGTGAGGGCAGCACTATTCCCAGCTGAAAGAACATATCGAATTCCACCCCAAATAATCATAATAACAGCCATAACACCAATAATGAAAAACATTATATTTACAACATCTTTAGCAATGTCGCCAGCCGAACGAGTGTCTTGTTGGCCAGTTGAATCTGCACCTTGCTTAATTAAATCTGCCGCGCTATTTGCATAAACTTGTTTTTCGAAAAATCCAGCACTGAAGGCAAAAGAGCCAGCTACCGCAAGAATTAATCCAAAAGTTATTAAAATCTTCTTCATATTATTCTCCTTATGTTATTTTAATTATTATTTGAGCTATTTGAACCGCTCGAATTTCGTCCTGAACCATTTTCACCATTTCGGTTTTTACTTTGCGATCCGGTATTATTCGAGCCACTTGAATTATTTGGTTTTGTTGAAGGTTTCGAATCACCACTAGAAGAATTAGAATTACCTGAATTATTGGATTCGCCAGAAGAACTTGAACTTCCAGATGAGGATCCTCCACCAACTCCTTTTCCACTTGAAGCGTTAATAACGAAATTAACAATCGCATAAGCAAGAATTGCAACCACCAAACCAACAACAGCATAGGTCAACATTGTTTTAGCTTGAGAAATTTTCGAAGGATTGCCAGCTGAAATGATAAATGTTATTCCTGCGTAAATAATCACAATAACCGCAGCTATTCCAACGACCCAAAGAAGAATGGATATTATATTTTTAGCGATACTAGTTGCATCTTTCGAATCTCCAGAACAGACAGCAGTATTTCCAGAGACAACATGCTTACAAGCATTAAATGTTCCAGCACCACCAGTTTTGGCTTTATTATCTTCTGCAAAAGCAGTTGGTGATAATAATATTGAGAATATAATACTACTTATTAAAATTATTTTTTTCATTATATTGACCCCGTTAGCAATCCGCCAAGAATTAAGTTAACAATTAGTGCAGCAGAAATAATTACTCCAATACCGACACAGGAATAAATTAGTGCAGATTTAGCCTTAGAAATTGTTCCAGGATTTCCAGTAGCAGTTACAAATGTTAGACCTGCGATAATAATCACAATTACGCAGATAATTCCAGCCCAGATAAAAGCAGTATTGAAAGCATTCTGCATCGAAGCATCGCTAGCTTTGTTTTTATTCGAAGTATCAATTCCGTTTAATACTTTCGATTTATCAAAAGATGCTTCTGCCAAAAATTTATATTCTTTCATTATCCTAAAATCCCTAATATAAACGTTACTATTGTTGAAGCGAGAACTGCGATAACTAACCCAATAATTGCATTGGTTAGTGATTTCTTAGCACTCGCAAGTTTTCCCGGGTCACCAACAGCAATCATATATTGATAACCAGCATAAATAATAAATCCCATCGCCGCAACACCAGCAACCCGAAAGGCCATATCAATAATATTTGCAACCACTGTCCAGACGAACTGCTCTAAAGTAACTTCACCTATTCCAGATGGTCCAATATTTTTAATTTGGCATCCACCTTCGCCAGATTTAGTTAATCCACGATACCAAGCGGGGAGACCAAAAAAAGTTTGGTTATCGTTACAACCAGCCGCATAAGCATTATTCGAAAAATATAAAACTGGCATAAAAGTTATAAAAATCGCTAGAATAATCTTTTTCATTACAAAATTCCTCCTGGAATAATCCATTCTAAGAACGCCCACATTAAAATATAAGCTACAATACCTATAATTGTATTCATAATCATTGTTTTAGCTTTCGAAACTTGAGCGGCATTATCACGAGCGGTAATATATAGAACACCAGCAAAAACAATTGAGCCAACTGCTGCAATTCCAACACCAGTGGTTACTACAACTAAAACCATATTTAAAATATCTTCAATTTTCCAGTCTGAAGGGAGAATTGCAGTTTTTGCCTCAGCGGGAGCCTCACTGCTTTTACTATTATTGCCATTTGGTGTGGTTATATTCCCATTCCCATCCTCCACGAGCTCTTCAGCAAAAGCATAATTAGAGCTATAATTCGAAACAAGAACACTCTGAAAAGTTGCAAAAAAACTTGCCAAAATTATCCCAAGTGTAATTATATTTTTTATTTTATTTACCATAATAATTATACTTTAAACCATTTTTAAGGAAAAAGCAAGTGTTTTATTCTAAAAACTTAATTTTAAGGTTGACAAAAGAGGTAAATTATGATAAAATCGGTTCATATGCAAACTTTGGCGAGGTTCAAAAAAGCAAAAACTCAAGATTTTCGAAATGTGTTTTTCATCGCGATTTTTATAGTAGTCGCAATCTTGGGATTTTTTAATTCGAATATCGCCCTTGCTCTTGATGGAGCAAAATGGACAGATTCTTCAAAAAATGGCATAACATATAACGGAAAAACATATTCAAAAGTTTCTGACACTTCAAAATTCCCAGAATCAATTCGTTCAAAAAAACTTTATGCCGAAAATTCTTCAGCAAATGCTGGCGGAAATAAAACAACGGTAATCGCTCTTGATAACGAAAATGATGCTTCAAGCGGAAAAATTTATTCTTTTGACATAAGTGCTCTTGGAAACGTGAAACAAAACGGAGAAACACAAGATGTTAAAGTTGATGGTGTTTCAAAAAATGAAGAAAAATCGCTTTGTAGTGTTGAGGGTGGCGGTGGCTGGATGGTCTGTATGGTCGCTAATACGATTTCGAAATGGATGGACGGAATTTATGACTGGCTACAAGCATTCTTGCGAGTTCAACCACTCTATACATCAAATCAATCTGGTCTTTTTAGAGTTTGGGATTATATGCGAAATGTCGCAAACGTCTTTTTCGTGATTGGATTCGTTTTTGTAATTTATTCACAAGTAACGGGTTTTGGAATTAGCAATTATGGAATTAAGAAATTATTACCAAAGCTAATTATTGCAGCAATTTTAATAAATATTTCTTATTACATCTGTGCTATTTTGGTTGATATTTCGAATATTTTAGGTGCACAAACTCAAAATCTTTTAATCGGAATTAGAGATAGTATTTTTAATAATGGAGGTAAAAACACAATCAAAACAGCCAATCTTGATTGGTCAAATATGACCGCTGCGGTTTTGAGCGGAACTGGTGTTGTGGCTTATGGAGCTTATACCGTAGCAATTGCAACTATGGGCAATGTTGGGGCTGCAGTAATGATGATTCTTGGTGCGTTGGTTGCAGTAATTTATTCGGCAGTTGTAGCTTTAGTGATTTTAGCCGCACGACAAGCAATTATTATTGTTTTAGTTTTCTTGGCACCACTTGCATTTGCAGCAAATATTCTACCAAATACTGAAAAATGGTTCGAAAAATGGAAAGATTTATTCACAACAATGCTCGTGATGTATCCATTAATTTCACTTCTTTTTGGGGGTTCGCAATTAATTGGAACAACAATTATTGCAAGTTCGAATGGTAGCTTTTTAATTTTCTTACTTGGTGCTGTAGTACAAGTCGTACCATTAGCAATCACACCGACAATTATGCGAGTTAGCGGTAGTCTGCTCGGTAAATTTGCTGGAATTATCAATAATCCTAATAAAGGTCCAGTTGATCGTGCAAAAAAATTCCTTTCAGAAAACCAAGAAATGTATCGAAATCGTGCAATTGCAGAAAAGCCAAATTCACTTCCTGTACGAATTAATCAAATGAACTATAACCGCCAACGTCGAATAGGTGCTTCGAAATCAATTGCTGAAAAATACCAAAAAGAAAGGTTTGACAATTTCGAGGCAGAACAACTATCTGAACTTGCAAATGAACCAAAACAAGGTTCGAATGCGTTTTCGAACAAATATTATGACGCACGCCGAAAACATGCGCTTAGTTCGAACACATTATATCAAGAAATGCTTGCAACTGAAGCTCTAAATCGCGCAACAGCAAATTCGAACGCTGGAATTTCGCAACTTAAAGCCGAATTATTTAACGCAACTCTTCAAAAGGGAATTGATGGAAATGTATCTGGCATTGTTAAACTTGATGACGACAGCTTAAAGAAACTTCAAGGAAAATTCGGCCAGCAAGCGCTTCAATTTGTTGAAAACGCCAACCAAGCTAATGCTCTTAAACTGGCTGAAAAGAATAACAATCTTTCACTCAATAATGCAATGGCAAATAATATACGCTATAATAATGATCTGCTCAACACCGCATCTGGTGTGCGTGGTGAAGCCGGAAAAGTCTCGGCACTTGCAAGCTCTTTGGTGGCAGCTTCAAAAGAGAACAAAGAAGAAATCGAATCACTTACAAACCTTACAAAATCGCTTAATTTTTCGGGTAGTGATTATCGTGAAATATTTTCGAAAAATATGGGTGAAAAAATCCAGAAGGATGGAATTGATTTCGAAATTACCAAGAACTTACGTGCCGCAACGGCTGAGAAGTTTATGGGAACAACAGATTTAAAAAGTGCTATCGACTCACTTGGTAAAACCGAAATTGGCGGAGAATTAAATGCTAACCGTAACGACTTGGTTGAAGCTTTCAAGAAAACCAAAAAAGACGACCTTCAATTTATCGGTGGTGCAGCACTTGAAAATATTGCCGTAAATGGTATGAATTCGAAAGAAGTTTATAATGCCATTCATGATAATTATGCCAAAAATGTTTCAGATGATAAGATTATTAAAGCTTCAAACGATGCAATGAAAATTATTTGGGATAAATCAGCTATTTCGAATATGTCAAACGAAACTATGAAATCTACACTTGAAAGTGTTAAAGCGATTAATGAAAACCCTTCAGAATATGGAAAACTCAACGCTGTACAGGGTGCTGAAATTCGTAAAATGCTTAAAGAGATTGAACAAAATAATAAAGGTCTTTACGATAAAGTTTTGGGTGGAAATTGGAAGCCTGAAAACATTAAAGACAAGAAATAGGCAGAACCTAAATGTTTTTGCCTATTTTAATTTTTTAAGCTTTATTTTTTTTCGAAAATATGTTAAAATTAATACTATTGAAATAAGGAGAAGTGGGCAAATAAAGGATGAGCGTTTATAAAGTTCCTCAAGATGTTGAGGCTGATGACAAATTGCTTGGGCCGTTTAATTTTCGGCAATTCATTTACCTGATTATAGTGGCGGGTTGTATTGCGCTAGATATTTTTCTTTGGGGAATTTTTCCAGGTCTTATTATTTTGCCGCTACCTGTAATTATCTTTTTTGGCGCACTTGCCTTACCGCTTCGAAAAGACCAACCAATGGAAACTTACCTCGCAGCAGTTGTTTCATTTTACCTAAAACCAAATAAGCGTTTTTGGCAGCCAGATGGAGTAGAGCATTTAATTCAAATTTCAGCGCCAGAAAATAAAGAAGAAAGTCTCACAAAAGATATTTCTCAAAATGAAGCTTCACGCAGGCTTAGCTATTTGGCAGATATTATTGACACAGAAGGATGGGCGATTAAGCATTCTATCGCACCAGTTAATACAACGGTTCGCGAAGAATATTCAAACGAAGCTCGTACAGCAGAAGATATGTTCGACAACTCACGTATCTCTTCGAATGTTGATAGTCTGTTGAGCCAGCACGACAGCCGACGAAAACAGCAAATTATGCAGAATCTCGATATGGCTCGAAACCTAGCTCAATTTACAAATGAAAATTCTGAGAATATTCAGGATGAAACTTATTATTTCGACCCTAGACATCGATATGAAGGTTCGGATAATATTAAATTTGAAGATATTCAAGTTTTAAGTTCTACACAGACCCAGCCAACATCCTTCTCTCAAAATCAACCTCAAATAAAAAATGAGGCATTTTCGAATAATTGGCAGACACAACCACAACAAAACTTTGATGAAAATATTCAATTAAATTACAACCCATATCCAGATTCAATAAATCAAAAGGTTATTTCACCAAATTGGCAACAAAACCAGCCACAAGTACAACAATTTACACAACCCTCACCACAGCCTCTTTCGAATTTTACACCACTAGCTCCGCAACCAGTTCAACAGCAAGAAATTTCACAAAATAATTCAAAAAATCCGCCAGATAATTTTAGCCAAAATCTAGAAGGAATTAATAACAGTTTTGAAAGAATTAAACAAATTAACGAAACTGTTGAACGTGAAAAAAGAGACCCAAAAATTCGAATTTCAACCAATCCTGAAAATAATCCTTTCATAAATAGAAAACATTTCACAGAGAAAGAATCTGTAAAGGAAATCAGTGCAGAAATGAAAAGGCTGGTTTCAGAGGGAAAAGATCTTTCAGTCGAAACACTTGCGCGACAAGCGAATAGGTTGGCAGATAAAGAGAAAAAATCCCAAGAAAATTCGAAAGAGGTCGACTTGGGTGAAAAAGAAGTAATAATTTCATTGAGGTAATATGAATAATAATCAAATCAATCAGAATCAAACAAACGTAAATAATCCGGCAAATCCACTTTCAACGCAAAATTCACTTGAAATCGCAGAACTACGCGAAGGAATGGTTGTGATGCGCGACGGAAGTTTTCGCGCTGTCGTTGCTTGTAAATCAATCAACTTCGACCTTATGAGTGCAAGAGAACGAGAAGGTGTTGAATATTCTTACCAAAGCTTCTTAAATGCGTTAACTTTTCCAATTCAAATTTTAGTTCGTTCACAGCGTGTTGACATTGAGCCATATTTAAATAGATTAGCCGAGATCCAAGTAGCTCAAGATAATATGTTACTTAGTGATTTGATGGAAGATTATATTAACTTTATTGACAGCCTTAGTCGAAGTGCAAATATAATGGATAAATCTTTTTTTATTGTAATTCCTTATTACCCGAGCGGTGATATAACAAATTTAAAAGGTTCAGCAAAAGGATTTTTTGGTAAAATTTTTGCAAAACCAGGCGCTCAAGTTTCGAAAATCGATCGCAACACTTGGGACAAAGCACGTGAAGAAATTAAAAAACGTGTTGATTCAATTACTGGTGGCCTTTACCAGATGGGAATTAAATCTGTTCAGTTAAACACTAAAGAACTGGGTGAACTTTATTACAATGTCTATAATCCCGATACGGCAGTTTATGAGCCTTTGGGAGATTTTCGTGATACGGCAAGTTTATTTGTTCGAAAAGCTGAAGGTGAGCGACCAAATCAAGGAGGATTTTAGTTATGAGTAAGAAAAAAGATGCAGTTGATATTGCAGCACAGCAACGTGCTCAAGAGCAAGCTGAAGTTGAACAAGCGTTTTTAACTGGTATTAATACCCTGCGTGACCTTATTGCGCCATCAAGTCTTGAATTTCATTCGAGCTATTTTCGACTTGGTACAAAATATGGTCAGACAATTTATGTTTATGGTTATCCTCGACAACTTTACACAGGTTGGGCTTCTCCAATCTTGAACGCCGATGAAGTTTTAGATGTTTCAATGTTTATTTACCCAGTTGAAACTGAAATCGTTATGAAAAACCTTCGCCGAAAAGTGACTCAGCTAGAAGCCGACCTTGCAATCAATAATGAAAAAGGTAGAACCCGCGATCCAGCACTTGAAGCTGCTTTAAACGACGCCGAGGAACTCCGTGATCAATTGCAACTCGGTGCCGAAAAATTCTTCCGCTTTGGATTATATCTAACAATTTATGCCGATAGTCTTGATGAGTTAAATTTCGTTCGAAGCAAAGTCGAAACAATGCTTGGACAACAAATGCTGTTTTCGAAAGTTGCATCAAGCCAGCAAGAACAAGGTTTGAAATCTGCCGTACCACAACTTTCCGACCAATTACAAATTCGGCGAAACATGAACACTGGCGCAATTTCAACTTCATTTCCATTTACTTCTGCCGATTTAACCCAGGAAAATGGTGTTCTTTATGGCGTTAATATGCACAATAATGGTCTCGTAATCTTTGATCGTTATACTCTCGAAAATGCAAACATGGTGGTTTTCGCAAAATCTGGTGCCGGTAAATCTTTCACTGTAAAACTTGAAGCACTTCGAACAATGATGATGGGAGCTGAGGTTCTAATTATTGACCCAGAAAATGAATATCAAAAATTGAGCGATGCCGTTGGTGGAAGTTATATTCGCCTCAGCTTAAACTCGGATGTTCGAATCAATCCTTTCGATTTACCACACGTTATTGATGCCGAAGAAGCCGATAACGCGCTTCGTGCAAATATTGTAACACTTCATGGTTTGTTTCGTTTAATGCTTGGCGGAACTAGTGCAGGGCAATCAATTGGTCTTTCACCAAATGAAGAAGCTGATCTTGACCAGGCGATTATCGACACCTATGCACGAGCAGGAATCACTTCTGATCCTCTCACGCACAATTCAACACCGCCAACAATTCACAACCTTTACGATACCTTAGTTCACATGGATGGAAGTGGACCAAGCTTGGCACAACGCCTTCGAAAATACACAACTGGAACTTTCGCAGGAATTTTCTCGCAACAATCAAATATCGATATCAATAACTCGATGGTTGTATTTAATATTCGCGACCTTGAAGACGAACTTCGCCCAGTTGCGATGTATATCGTACTTTCTCACATTTGGAATATTGTGCGTTCAGAACAGAAAAAACGAATGCTAATTGTTGATGAAGCTTGGCAGTTAATGAAATATGACGATTCTGCAAACTTTTTGTTTAGCCTTGCAAAACGCGCACGAAAATATTACCTTGGTCTTACTACGATTTCTCAGGACGTTGAAGACTTTATGGGTTCGAAAATGGGTCGAGCAATTGTTTCGAACAGTTCTATGCAGCTACTTCTGAAACAATCTTCAAGCGCGGTTGATGTTTTGAGTGATGTCTTTAAATTAACTGAAGAAGAACGAAAGCGCCTTTCGAACTTCCCGGTTGGACAAGGTTTATTCTTTGCAGGACAAAATCACGTTCATATTCAAATTATTGCCAGCGATACCGAACATCAGCTAATTTCAACAAGCCCAAATAGTTCAAAAAACCGCCAAGGTGACAATATGATGACTAACGGTTACGCCGACCCGAATGAATTATTTTAAGCTTGAAGCACAAGCGTAAATATGGTAAAATTAATTTATAAATTATAGAGTTTTAGGAATAAAATGGGAGCAGCTAGAGATTTCGAAAGAGATGAAAATCTTGATTTTAGCGACTTGAGTGACTCGAATCAATCTGCACTCGAACGAGCAAAAAGTAGATGGGGGAACGCTGAAGTTATTCGCGGAAACGACGGTTATAATCCGTCTGCTTTAGTGGATGTCGAAAACTCTTCAACTTCTGCCGCTTCAAATTCTGGAATTAGCGATTCCGAAACACTTTCGAAAGATCAAAAACCAGTCCAATCTGGTGGCTGGCAAAACAATGTGAACGGTGGTGGAACTCATAAATCTCGAAATTCAGCAGGAGGTGGTTGGAAAAACCGTGCAAAATCATTCATTAAGAATAAAGGAGCGATGGCGGCAACTGGCGGCCTTCTTGGTGGTGGTGGAGCATTTATTTTTGTAATTTCAACAGGAATTGCTTCACTTGCACCAGTTCATATTCAAGAAATCATTACCGAAAAACTCAATTCCGCCTCAACAAGTATGAATAATCGCTCTGTTAAAGTAATGAAAATCAAAGTAAAAGGAGTTAACTGTCAACCAGCTGGTTTAATTTGCCGAATGTCAAAAGTGACAGACCGAAATATCAAAAATCTTGAAAAAGCTGGCTTTGAAGTTAAAACCTCAGATAAAGAGAGCCTTTTTGGAAGAAAAACAATAACAGAGCTAAGATACAACAAAAATGGCCAAAGTATTGATATTAAAAATAATTCTTCTGATATTAAAAATATTCTAACTAAAAACCCAGATGTGCGACAAGCTTTTCGCCGTGGTTTTAGTGGTCGTTTTGCATCTTTCCTTGATAAATCTTGGCAAAAGCTCAAGAGTTGGTTTAACTTTCGAAAAGCTAAAAAAGACAATAAAGGCAAAACCGAAGAAGAAATTGATGAAGATATAAAGAAAACAGCAAACGACCACAGTAAAGATGGGGAAACTGATTCCAAAAAATTACCAGATGATAAAGAAGATGTTGATGACAAAGGTAAAAATAAAGCACAAAAAGGTGATGAAGGAACTAAAAAAGTTAAAGAAAAATTAAAAACATACAAAGATAAGCTTAAAAAAGGTGCAAGAAATGTATCAGAAAAAGCAGCCATGGGGTTGGAAATACTTGAAGGCGCAAGTAGTTCTTTAAATAGCTTAAATGCCGTAGACAAAGTTTGTGGAGTTTATGCATTAGTATCAATGGGTTGGAGTGTTGCTAAAGTGGCTAAAGTTGAAGTGCTAGCTCAGTTTGGTTTATCTTTCCTTTCAATGGCTTCAAAAATTAAAGCTGGTGAAGCAACCCAGCAAGAAGTTACGGCGCAAGGTAATAATTTAATGGGAATCGCCAATAAAAAAGATTCTAAAGAAAACAAAAATCCTGATAGTAAAAATTCCAATACTTCAAGATTAAAAAACGCTTTTGCTTTTTTTGCAGATTCCACATCAAATAACGATCGTATTAAAAGCGCCACTGAATCGCAAGGGTGGAGGGCAGTAGCTTATGACGACCGAATTTCGAAATTAGATGATTCAGCAAAGGACTACCAGGTTGGAATTACTGGATGGTTCGCAAGTTTAATGAATACATTAACTACAGGAATGGTGGGTTGGTTTATACGACAAAGTTGTAAAGTTGCGGGTATAGTTACTGCGGCAGTAGGTATAGCTCAAGTAGCGTTAACAATACTCAAATGTATGGGGACTGGTTTTTTGGGGTGTATCGGCGATGTTGTAAAAGCAGCAATATGGACAGTAGCACTAGGATTAGCTCTTTCTGCTGCTGCAGAGATACTAAAAAATCAAGCCATGGGTACAATTTCGAAATATGTGAGTGAAGGTTTAACCGGTACAATTCTAAATGATTCAACAACCGGCGAGAATTTTGGAAATGCTATAATGTCAGGATCTGCAGCAATGATGGCAAAGAACTCAATGGCTGGAAGTGGTGGAGTTTTAACTAAATCTCAAGCAATTGCATTTCGCCAAGAAACCGACCGTCAAATTGCTGAAAATGCTGAAGACATTCGAAAAACTCACAGTCCATTTGATCCAACTACACGGCATACTTTCTTGGGTTCAATTGTAAGTAATATGATGCCCTATGTTGGAACTTTGGGCTCAATTAAAGGTTTATTGCCATCAATAATTGGCGGAGCACAAAGATCATTTGCATCAATTACACCAGGAGCAAGTGCAGCTAATAACGCAAACTTCGCAGCTAATATGGAAACCTGTGAAGATAAATCAATTACAGATACTGGTGCTGCAACCGATATTTTTTGTAATGTTTATACTGGTATTGATATGGGTATTGCTGAAACTGATACCGAGGAAGTTGTTAATAAGCTTAAAGAATGGGGTGATATCGTCGAGAAAGATGACACCAGTGAAAATGATAACCTTCTAAATACATTCACAATGAGTGAAAGAATGAAAAAATATGATAAATATTGCTTCAACCGAAAATCACCAATCGGAACATCAGAAGATGATGACGATGAAACTCGTGGTGGAATTTGCAATACCGAAAAAAATGATAGAGCAAACTGGTATTCACTATTTTTGACTGATCTTCGAACAGAGATGGGAATGAATGAGGAATTTAAGCCAGATTCAAATAGTGGAGGTGGAAATAGTGGAAATAGAAAATCATCTGGAGAAGGCGGTCCATCAAGTGAAGAAATTGCAAATGCTAAATCTAAATTCGCATCACCACTAGAAGGTGAATTGATAATAAACTCACCTTATGG
>JABCOZ020000050.1 GCA_013333405.2 Candidatus Saccharimonadota bacterium
CCGGCATAGAATGGGCCGTCGCAAGTTGCGCAAGTGTGAATACCTCGCCCGAAAAATTCTTCTTCTCGTGACAAACCGAGCGTTCTATATGAATTTCCCGTTGCAATCAAAACTATTTTTGAATCAAATTTTTCGCCATCGATATCTAACCGTACGAAACTGCCAAGATTTTCAAAACCTAAGACTTCACCATAATCAAATTTTGCACCAAATTTTTCAGCTTGAATTCGCATCTTTTTTGAAAGCTCAAGCCCAGAAATCCCTTCATCAAAACCTGGATAGTTTTCAATTAAATCTGAAGTTGTCGCAATTCCGCCAAAAGCCGCTTTTTCAAAAACTCGCACGCTCAGGCCATCTCGTGCAGCATAAATTGCCGCACTCAATGCAGATGGACCCGAACCAATTATAGCCAAATCGGTCATTTTAGATTTCCTCAAGGTTTGGTCGTGGAATTTCTTCAAATTCAGGTATTAACATTACAATAAATTTCAAAGGTGTATTTGGACCAATAGTTTTCGAAGAGTTTTCCTGATTTACCGAGCCCTGAGCGCCATAAGCTTTATCCGCAGGAATAGATAATTCACGAATTCCACCAACTTTCATTCCTTTCAAGCCCTCGCTCCAGCCTTTAATTACACCCCATTCGTTATTCTCCTTCTTAAAGACAACTGGAGATATCAATCTACCATTATCAAAGCTTCCCTCAAAACCTAAACCATCAGGTTTCCAGCCAATGTAATAAGCCTGAAATTTCGTTGTTGAATCTGTAAATTCTTCACCATCACCCTCTTTTAAATCTTTTTTCGTAAGCTCTTTTATACTCGCAGCATTAAACGCAACTGGAGCCTTTTCATATTCCTTAAAACTGTCGTAATATTTAGCCGAAAGCTCCTTAGCTTGCTCTGTAACCTTTTTTTGATAATCTTGGTACTTCTTCAAGACTTGCGATCGTTTCTGTTGTTCTTCTGAGTGACTTTGAGTCTGCAAAAATGAAGAAGCGTAAAGCGCTACAGTTGAAATGACCGTTAAAATTAAGATCGCCCAAATTGAATATCTTTGCCAAGTTGGTGTTCCAGTTTGTAGTGAATTTTTCTTATTTGCCATTTTCCCTCCTAGATTATTTTTCCGCCATTTTTTACAGCTTTTTCTTCAATTTTTTGCATAATATCCCGAATTTCATCACCATTTAAGGTTTTTTCGAAAGGTGTAATCTTAAACCGAATTGAAATATTTTTTGTACCATCGCCGTTATTAAATATATCTATTGGCAAGGTTTCAATCTCAACGCCCTTAAATTCACTCGAAATATCTTTAAAAATATCAAAAATTTCAGCAAATTGCCGTGATTCATCAACGTTTATTGAAATATCACGCTCAACAGATTGGAATTTTGAAAAATCTTTAATTTTAACGCTTGTTTTTCCTGTATTTTCAAGTAGAATTCCCAAATCAAGTTCAAAACCGGCAGTCGATTCTGGTAGTTTCAAAGCTTTTTGAATCTTTTTCTTAAATTCACCAATTACACCCAAGATCTTTTTGCCTTCAGAATTCGAAACCTGAATTAGAGCCGAACGTTTTGGTTCAAATTCGGTTGAAAGTGGTGATTTCGAAAGGTCAAATTTTACGAATTCAACTTTTAAGCCAAGCTTCTTAAATAGAAATTCTGCATAATTTTTAACCTCGAAAAATGCATTTTCGCCCTTACTTTTTACATAAACAAAGGCTAGTTTTTTCTGCTCAAACGGAACATTTTCTTCATTCAAGCCAAGAGTTTTTTGAGTTATTTTATTCATTTCAAAAATAGCGAATTCGCTAAAGCCAGCACGAATATTCTGGTTAACTTTCGAGAGCAAACTTGGTGTCAAAGTTTGGCGATAATATTGTAATTCTGGTGAGATTGAATTTACAATTTTATAAGCATTTTTTGGATCTTGCCCAGCTTTTTTAAGCAGATCGCCATGAACAAAAGTATAAGTTAAAATTTCGTTTGCGCCGCTTGCTACTAAAATTTCACGAATTTCAGATTGGAGCAAATCAATTTTCGCCTTCTTTACAGCCCTAAATGTTCGTTTTGGAAGCTGCAATTTAATATTATCGTAACCGTTCAATCGGCCAACTTCTTCAATCAAATCTTCTTCGATATGCAGATCATTTCGCCAAAATGGAACTACGAATGTTTCAGAATTATCATTTTTGGTCAAAATTCCAACATTTTCTAGAGTTTTTTGAATCTCTTCACTAGAAAAATTTGTTCCCAAAATTTGATTAATTTTGTCTTTCGAAACTGAAATCTCGGATTTATTGTAGTAAAAATCACCTTTCGAATCCGCAATTTCACTTAAAGATTTTCCGCCAAGCGCCAAAAGTTGCACACCAAACAAATCTAGAACTTTCCGCGACATCATTTCTGGCACACCTTTCGTAAATCGAGTAATTGCTTCCGAAAAAATTCCGTGTCGCATTTGAGTATTTCGTAAATTATAGAGATTAAAAGTTGCACTTTCCACTAAAATCCGCGTCGTATTCTCATCAATTTCGGTTGATTTTCCACCCATTGCGCCCGCAAGAGCCACGGCATTTTCACCGTTTTCACCTGTTGCAATCACAATATCATTTTGGCTCATTTTGATTTTTCGGCCATCCAAAAGTTCAAGTTCTTCATTTTCGAAAGCTTTTCGAACGGTCATTTTGACATTTTCACTACCGTTGATTTTAACTAGCTTATCAAAATCAAAAGTATGGAGCGGTTGGCCAGTTTCAAGCATTAGCTCGTTTGCTAAATCAGTTATTACATCAATTGGTCGCATTCCAGAGCGCAAAAGATAAGTTTCTTCAAGTGTTAAGTTTGGATTTTTCGAAATATCAGAAACATCAAAAACAGCCGCCGTATAGCGTTCGCAAATTTCAGAATCCTGAGCATCAACCGTAATTGATTTATCATTATTAACTTCAAAACCAAAATCTGATTGTTTTATAAAATCTGGCTCAACAAATTTCTGCCCTAAAATACCAGCAACTTCACGCGCAAATCCAATAATTCCAAAACAGTCGGGTCGATGTGTCAAACTTTTGTTTTCAACTTCAAGAAGATAATCATTGAGTTCAAATTTCTCCGCAAAAGAATCACCCGCCTGAAGACCATTTTCGAAAGCTTCTGGTGAAATCTCTAAAATTCCGTCATGTTCGTCACCTAAGCCAAGTTCGCGCAAGCTCGCAATCATACCATTACTCATATTGCCCATTAGTTTTCGAGCGCTAAGCTGGAAATTTTCACCACCAAAAGTTTCTGGAACGATTGCTTTAGGTGGTAACCAAGCCACAAAAAGACCCTCCCTTACATTTGGCGCGCCACAAACTACTTGAATAAACCCGTTTTCATCACGCTCAACACCATCACGCTTGCCGCCATCATCAATTTTGCACAAATTCAAATGATCGCTACCTTCAACTTTTTTAGCTGAAATTACACGCGCAATAACTACATCTTTATATTTTTCGTTTAAATTTTCAATACTTTCAACCTCAACTAATCGTGTGCCAATCAATTTCGAAAGCTCATCAATCTCTGGCAAATCTGGAACAAATTTTTTAAGCCAATTTACTGAAATTATCATTATTCCCTCTTAATTTATTTATTACTTTTATAACTTGTTTAACGCTAAAATTCCTTTAAGAATTCCAGTTTAGCACTTTCAAAATAACGAATATCCGAAATTCCATATTTCAACATAACTAACCGTTCAATTCCGCCACCCCACGCAAAACCACGGTATTTTTTGCTATCAATTCCAGCCGATTCTAAAACATTTGGATGAATCATTCCGCACCCAAGCATTTCAAGCCATTCACCTTTTTTGCCACCGAGCGCCTCTGGTTTTTCAATTAAAAATTCAAGGCTAGGTTCCGTGAACGGAAAATAACCCGGTTGTGTACGGATTTCTAATTTTTGGCCATAATATTCTTCAAAAAA
>JABCOZ020000051.1 GCA_013333405.2 Candidatus Saccharimonadota bacterium
CAATAAAGCCCTAACATGATCATTCGTGAAATCCAAGGAAAAATCAAATCGTGGCCGGTTTCCATTACGCTATTTGGGTAGAATTTCGAAAGCTCGCCGCCCTCAAGAAAATCAGTTGTAATGAATGGCCATTGACCACTCGAGAACCAAGTGTCGAGTGTATCCTCATCACGTTTATAAATTTTGCCGTTAACTTCAATTTCGGCTTCGTGAACGCGTTCATCGAAAATCCAATCTGTTGGATCTTCAACATTTTGAAATGCTGGGATTGGAATTCCCCACGGTATTTGACGTGAAATGTTCCAGTCGCGAATATTTTTAAGGTATTCCATTAGAACATTCTTCTTATTTTCGGGCGTAAATTTAATTTTGTCCTCTTCAAGAACTTCAATAGCTTTTTTAGCTAGAGGTTTCGTAGAGATAAACCACTGCTCTTTTACAAGTGGCTGAATTGGCTCACCAGATTTATAGTCGTAACCAACAATGTGCGTAATATCTTCTTCTTTAAAGAGAGCGTTAATCTTCTTGAGGTCTTCAAGAATCTTTTTTCGCGCTTCCATAACTTCCAGACCAGCATACTCACCGGCGTTTTGAGTCATTTTTCCATCAAAGCCAATTACTTGAATTTTTGGTAAGTTGTGACGATTACCAACTTCGAAGTCATTTGGATCGTGGAATGGTGTAATTTTAACAACACCAGTTCCAAATTGTGGATCGGCGTATTCATCGGCGACGATTTCAACTTCACGATTAGTTAGAGGTACGCGCACTTTTTTGCCAATTAGATTTTGGTATCGTTCATCTTCTGGATTAACTGCAAGTGCAGTATCGCCAAGAATTGTCTCTGGGCGCGTTGTTGAAACTAGCATATATTCACTAATATCACCAAAATTATCAAGAACAGGATACGCGATTGTCCAAAGTTTACCCTTCTCTTCTTTGTAATCTACCTCAATGTCGGCGTAAGAAGTTTGGTATTTTGTTGAATAATTAACAATTCGCTCACCTCTATAAATTAGACCATCATTCCACATTTTTTCGAAAGTTTTATAAACGCGATTTACTACTTTTTCATCTAGTGTGAAAGTAAGGTTTTTCCAGTCAGCTCCAGCTCCGAGTGCACGAAGTTGTAATTCCATATTTCCGCGTTGGCTAGCAACAAAATCCCAAACATTTTTATAAAGCTCATCACGAGAATAATCAAAACGGCTCTTCCCTTTTGCATTTAGAAGGCGTTCATAAACAACCCACGTTTCGAAACCGGCGTGGTCGGCACCAGGCAAATAAATTGCGTCATAACCCTTCATTTTGTGATAACGCACCAAAATATCTTCTACGGCGGCCATTAATCCGTGACCAATGTGAAGATTTCCGTTCGCATTTGGTGGTGGCATTACAATTGAATATTTTGGGCCAACTCCGCTACTTTCGAAAGCACCAGAAAGTTCCCAAAGATTATAAATTTCAGGTTCGTAATTGTTCGGTTCGTAAGTCTTTGTAATTTTCATAATTCCCTTTAATCGCATTTATTGAGCATTTCACGCGAAATTTTTAATGCGTGAAAATTTTACATTTACAATTATACCACATTCGGTGTATAATATAAACATGCTAAAGATTATCGAAATTACAGATAAAAAAGAATGGGACGATTTTGTTAACGAACATAACGGTCATCCTTTGCAGCTTTGGGGCTGGGGTGAACTTAAAGCCGAGTCGTCAAACTGGAAAGTGGTGCGAGTTTTTTTAAAGAATGGTGAAGAAAAATACATTAATCGCAAGAAGAATGATCATTCAGATATTGTGGCAGCAGCGCAAATTTTAATTCGAAAACTACCTTTTCCACTTAATAGTTTTGCGTATATTCCGCGTGGTGCTTTGGTGCTTTCGAAAAAGCCGATTGAACGAGCTCGCATTTCGCGTGAAATAGCGCTTTGGGTTTCGAAAAATATTAAACCAAAACCAGTTTGTTTGAGTATGGAACCAGATTGGGATGAAGGCGAATTTGAGATTCGTGACGGTTGGCGAAAGAGTAAAAATACTATTTTAATTCCGCGAACGCTAATTATCGATTTAACACAAAGTGAAGATGAACTGCTCGCACAAATGAGCAAAAAAACGCGTCAATATATTCGAAAGAGTAGTGGGGAAGTAAAAATTCGCCAACTTCGTTCGAAAGAAGATATTGATCGTGCGCTAGAAATTTACGTTCAAACTGCAAAGCGTGCTGGTTTTGCAATTCACCCTAAAAAATATTATCACGACCTCTATAAAAAAATGGGTGAAAATTCGCCAATTTTTGGTGCATTTATAGATGTAAACTCGAGTGAAGAGCAGGGGCAAGCTTTCGAAAATAGCCAAACTCAAGAAATGGTTGCATTTTTGTGGTTTGCGCAAAGCAATTACACTTCGTTTGAACTTTATGGTGGCGTAACTGAAACGGGTCAAAAAGTGCGTGCTAACTATATTTTAAAGTGGACAGCAATGCTTGAAATGAAAAAACGTGGCGTGGAAAGATATGACTTTAACGGTCTTTTGAACGATGGAATTTCGAAATTTAAAGCTGGTTTTGCTCATCATGAAAATATGCTTGTTGGAACCTTAGATTTTCCAATTTCGAAAACATATTTCATCTGGAATTCATTCTTGCCGACTGCGAAAAAAATCGTGCGAAAATTCAAAAAATAGGGAAGTGCAAAATAAAGAAATCGCTCAAAATTGGGCGGTTTTTCTTTTTCGAAAGTAAAAAATCTAAAAAATTGACCAAAATATTAAAAGGTAGTAAAATAGAATTATGAAAATATTAGGAATTGAAAGCACTTGTGATGAAACCGCGGCAGCCGTGGTTGAATTTGATGCGAATCAAATCACGCGCGAAAGTTCGCCAAGATTAAATTTGCTCTCAAGTGTGGTTCATTCACAGATTGATATTCACGCGCAATTTGGTGGTGTGATTCCTGAGGTGGCGGCTCGTTCACATATTGAATATGCGAATCCTGTAGTTCGAAAAGCGCTCGCGCGTGCAGGCATTTCTTTTGAAGATCTCGATGGGATTGCCGTTTCTTATGCGCCAGGTTTAATTGGCTCACTTTTGGTTGGCACATTAACTGCGCGAACTTATGCACGAATTTTCAATAAACCTTTTATCCAATTCACCATGTTGAAGCCCATGTTTACGCGAATTTTTTGAACGAAAAACCACCAAAGTTTCCATTTTTGGCGCTAGTTGTGTCGGGCGGTCATTCGCAAATTGTTTTGTTTAAAGCTCACGGAGATTATCAAATTTTGGGCGAAACTCAAGATGACGCGGTTGGTGAGGCTTTTGATAAAGTTGCAAAAATTATCGGTCTGCCTTATCCGGGAGGTCCAGCAATTTCGAAAGCAGCACAAAACGGAGATTCTTCAAAATATAAGTTGCCAAAAGCGCGCTTAAAAGGGAAGTATGACTTTAGTTTTTCGGGCTTAAAAACGGCTGTTTTGCGAGCAGTTCAAAAAGAAGTTGGTGTTGATTTTAACTTTCCTTCTTTCGAATTAGCGGCAAAACTTAGTGAACAGCAGAAGAATGATTTCGCTGCAAGTTTTCAAAAAATAGCTGTTGAAACTTTAGTTGATAAGCTTGAGCTTGCAGTTGAAGATTTTTCGCCAACGACTGTTGTGATTGCGGGCGGTGTAGCAGCGAATTCAGCTTTAAGAGAGGAATTGATCAAGAGAGTTTCGAAAAAACTGCCAAACCCTGTAATTTTTACTCCGCCAGAACTTTGCACCGATAACGCCGCAATGGTGGCGACTTTGGGCGCTTTTCAAGCTGTGCTGAGCGAATCGCAAAATCCGCTCAAGCTTGAGGTTAAGCCATCGCTTTCAATGAGTGACTCAAATTGGTAAATAATTTTCAAAAAATGTTAGAAATAAAATAACCCGCAAATTTCTGCGGGTTTTGTTTTTTTGATGATTTAGGATTGAAGCTGTTCGATTTCAAAATCATCAAAATGTTTAAGGAAGATGTTAGTTGGATCAATAATACCAAAAATATTATTGTGGATGTATGTGGCAATTGATTTTGTCATGACAAATCCTTTCTAAAGAAAAACACGAATACCTTGGAAAATATATTTGGTATCTGTATAGTTAGGGATGGTGCAATCCTTATTAGGGTCGAAATAATTTTGTATCTGAACCTGTCGTGAGTCATAAATCATTTTGAACTTGATATCTTCGTTTTCGAGAAAACGTCGGATTACTCCCACCTTATAACCATATTCATCTGTAAGTGGTAGAAAAACGCTAGATTCACCATTTTGGGCAGCATCTAGTAGGGTCTTTTTAACTTTAGCTGTGATAGCGTTGCAATCGCGCCCTTCTTGTACGGTCGCTTCGAGTTGGTCTTTGAATGACATAGACTTGCCCTCCATTCTGATTATAAAAACACACGAACGCCTTCAAATCGATGTTTAATCACAGGGACTGGTTTATTAGGGTCAACACCCTCATAACCGCCCATATGCGTGTCAATGTAAGGTAATTGAGTCGTTGTGTATGGCTCGTAAGCCTTTTTAAAGTCAATTCCTTCCTGGCTTAGGAAATCACACACGACTTGTGTTTTATAATCGTCTTCATCATCAAGGTAGATGACTACACTTGATCTACCATCCTTAGCAGCCTTTACTAGAATGTCTTCTACCCGCTTAGTGATGTTATCATAAGTTAAGGCATATTCTTTTTCTGCAGCCAATTGCTCTTTTAGCGACATAACTGAATCCTCCAAATGTTCTTTTTTTGCCAAAACGGCAAATCTTTTAGATTATAGCATTTTTAAGTAGAATTGTCAAGTTTTTGAAAAAAGAAAAATAAAAAAATCGCCCAATTTTGAGCGATTTTTGAGAAATGTATCAAATTAAGCAAGTTTTACGCCAGCTTTTTTTGCAGCAGCGGCAAGAGAAGCTTTTCGGCGAGCAGCTGTATTTTTCTTGATAAGACCTTTTTTAACAGCCTTGTCAAGTTCACTTTGTGCTTTCGAAAGGTTTTTTGCGCTTGGTTCAGCAACAAAAGCCTTAACTGCACCTTTGATATCTTTTTTAATTCCAACGTTGCGTTCGCGTCGTTTTGCGGTTTGTCGCATTCGCTTTACAGCAGATTTAATAATTGGCATTTAATTCCTTCTTTTAGGTTGTTATTTACAATTCAACATCAATTATATATTATTTCGAAATAAAAAGCAAGTATTTCAAATAAACTGTTGACATTTCATTGCGATTATGCTAATATAGAGCTATAAATTATAAAAATAAACAATAGGATTCAATAAATGTCAAAAAATAATGCTCAAGAGCAGATTATCGCAAAATTGAAAGAATCAGA